>JAYNLI010000008.1:0-48629 GCA_038111655.1 Bordetella sp. | reverse complement strand
AAAACAAGATGGTGCCGGTGAAAGGAATTGAACCCTCGACCTTCGCATTACGAATGCGCTGCTCTACCAACTGAGCTACACCGGCAACGCTTTTATGATAAAGGAAGCTGAGCCCTGCCCAAAATGGCCCTAAGCCACGAAGTCGCTTAGCTTTTGACCGGCACCTCTTGCGGTAAACCAAGTCCTTTGGGCAAAGGAAACCGAATATGCTCTTCGGCGCCTGGCAGTCTTCGAATTGCACCGGCCCCGAGATTTTTTACCGCTTGTACAAGCCCTTGAACAAGGGCTTCGGGGGCGGAGGCCCCGGCGGTAATGCCTACCCGCAGCTTACCTTCAAGCCATTCAGGCTTTAGGTCTTCAGCGCCATCAATTAGGTAAGCAGGAACGCCAAATCGCTCGGCGACTTCACGCAGTCGATTGCTATTTGAACTGGTCTTGCTTCCGACGACGAGAACAATATCAACCTGCTTACTCATGAGCTTCACAGCGTCTTGTCGGTTCTGCGTGGCATAGCAAATGTCGCTAAATTTGGGGCCTCGAATATTAGGGAACCTTTTAAACAAGGCCTTGACCACCGACGTAGTGTCATCCGTAGAAAGTGTGGTCTGAGAGACATAGGCAAGTTTCTCCGGTTTTTTCACCTGCAACTGCGCAACTTGCTCTTCGTCTTCAACCAAGTAGATACCTTCGTCAAGCTGACCCATCGTCCCTTCGACTTCGGGATGACCATGATGGCCAATCATGACAATTTCATAGCCCTCGGCTGCAAGCTTTCGAACCTCAACGTGCACTTTGGTCACAAGAGGGCAGGTGGCATCGAATACTTCAAGCGATCGTTCGTTCGCGTGGGCACGAACCTTCCGCGCAATGCCATGCGCGCTCATGATGACGCGAGACCCCAAGGGAACTTGGTTAAGGTCTTCAATAAAAATGGCGCCCTTCGCCCGAAGATCGGCAACCACATGGTCGTTATGAACAATTTCATGGCGCACGTAAACGGGGGCACCAAACTTTGTTAGGGCTCTTTCAACAATCTCAATGGCTCGATCAACGCCCGCGCAAAAGCCACGTGGCTCGGCAAGAATAATTTCTTCAGGTGGCTGATTCATTCGGTTTAGAGTACCCCAACAATTCGCACATGAAACGATAAGGCCTGACCGGCTAGGGGATGATTAAAGTCGAAGACGCCGGTCTGGTCGTCTTGCCAGCCCTTGAAAACTCCTGCAAAACGCCCCCCGTTTGGGCTAGGAAACTCAAGCAGGTCGCCAGGCTCTAAGGGGTCGTTGGGGTCGAGATGGTCTTTAAGGGCCGAGCGGGCTATGCGCTGAACAAGCTCGGGGTTGCGGGGCCCAAAGGCATCGTCCGGGCCAAGCTGGTAGGTTTTTTCTTCGCCTTCTTGCAGGGCAATCATGCATCGTTCCAGGCCCTCAGCAAACTGCCCTTCACCAAGCTTCAGGGTGGCGGGATGTTCGGTAAAAGTATCGAACAGAACCTGACCGTCGGTCACTTCAAGCCGGTAATGAAACGTGACGTGGCTGTTTGCAAGAACTTGTCGCATGGCCATAGTCTAGCGTGATTAAGCCTAAAATAGTGCCTCACACCAACCCTGTTAGGAGCGCCTTTACCCATGACCATAGCCAGCTATTTGTTCCCCCCATGTACCCCTGCAACACTGCCTATTCAAGGTAGCTCGCAGCTTATTCCCGTGCATCGTATCTACTGCATTGGTCGAAACTACGAGGCTCATGCGGTCGAAATGGGACACGACCCAAACAAAGAGCCGCCTTTTTTCTTTCAGAAGAATGCTGACAGCCTTGTCGTCAATGCCGACTTTCCTTTCCCGAAACAAAGCCAAGATGTGCATCACGAGGTAGAGATGGTTGTCGTGATTGGTAAAGGGGGTCAGTCCATCTCGGTCGAAAAGGCGCTTGATCATGTTGTTGGTTATGCCGTTGGGCTTGATATGACCTGCCGTGATCTGCAGGCCGAGGCAAAAAAGCTGGGCAGGCCCTGGGAGCCCGGCAAGTCGTTTGAAAATGCAGCACCGTGCTCTGCCGTAGTCTTAGCCTCCGAAATTGGTCATCCATTCGAAGGTGAAATCAGTCTGTCGATCAACGGTGAGGAGCGACAAAAAGGCGACCTGAATCAGCTGATCTGGAAGGTGCCCGAGCTGGTTAGCGTTCTGTCGAACTTCTATTGTTTACAGCCCGGCGATCTCATTTTCTCCGGCACACCCGCTGGGGTTGGGCCCGTTCGGCTTGGAGATAGTCTTGAGGCGCGTATTGCTTCAGTGGGCACGTTAAGTTTGTCGGTGGTACCCGCTTAAGTTAGAAGAGGGCCTTCGGCGAGTCGGACTGAACCATGGTAGATGCTCGGTCCAAGCTCTGGCCGCAGGTACTCGAAAAACTGGGGCTTCATACCCCCACAGACCTCATTTTTCATTTTCCTTTGCGATTTGAGGACGAGTCCATAGTTCAGTCGCTGGCAAGCCTAAGTACGGGCTTTGGTCTTCGGTCCGAACAGGCCAGTTCGGCGGTGCAGTGTCAGGTCGAGGTGATTGCGTCGCATGTGGTCTTTAAACCCAGACGAATGTTGAAAGTTAAGGTTAAAGACAGCTCAGGTGAGGCCCAGCTGCGGTTCATTTATTTCAATGCCTCCATGCAGGCCGCTATGGTGAGTGGTGCTCGCTATCGCGTGATTGGAGTGCCCCGATACAACCGTCTTTCCGGACTGGAATTTATTCATCCTCGTTTGAAAAAAGGCTGGCTGTCGCAAGACGATCTTCGCGAGCAACCCTTCCGTGCGGTGTATCCAAGCACCTCGGGACTGACACAAGATCGTCTTGGCCAGTGGATTCGCAAGGCGCTTGATCAGCATTGCCCAGAAGAGTGGTTACCCGAACAGTATTTGAAGCGCCTGAATCTTCCGAACTTGCCCGATGCCATACGGGCCCTGCATAGTCAGGGAGAGCCCGCGGAAAGTCCTTTCTGGAACCGAGTGCGTCTTGACGAGATCGCGGCCCAGCAACTGGCTTTGCGTCGGGCACGCAGTAGTCGACATCATGCCTCGGCGCCTGCCTTGCACGACGAGAATGAGTTGGCTCAAGACCTTTTCAAGGTGCTGCCTTTCGCCCTAACGGCTGCTCAGCATCGGGCCTGGCTGCAGGTTAGGGCCGATCTGGAACGGCCAATTGCCATGCACCGATTAGTGCAAGGTGATGTGGGCTCGGGTAAGACGGTGATCGCAGCACTTGCGGTGGCCGCAGCCATTGGCTCTGGATTTCAGGCGGCTGTGATGGCTCCTACGGAAATTCTTGCGGCCCAGTTGTATTCCAAATTCTCCCAGTGGTTCGGGGAGCTTGGCGTCAAGATTGTTTTTCTTAAAGGGGGGCTTGGCGAACGTGAGAAACGAGAGCGGCTGGCAGGCTTGGCCGATGGAACCGTATCGATTGCGATTGGGACACATGCCCTTATTCAAGACCGTGTGCAGTTTGCCCGCCTAGGCCTCTCGGTGGTTGATGAGCAACATCGGTTCGGTGTTGCCCAGCGCATTGCCTTACGCGAAGGTGATATTCATATTTTAGGTATGTCGGCAACGCCGATTCCGCGCAGCCTTGCGATGACTTATCTTGCCGACCTGGACGTGTCAGTGATAGACGAGCGGCCCCCGGGTCGTGAGCCGATTCGCACACGCCTTATTGCACAGTCCCGACGCGAAGAACTCGTTGAACCTTTGTGCCGGCTTCGTGAACAAGGCTCTCAGGCATATTGGGTCTGTCCAGTGATTGAGGGTCAGCAGGATAACGAAAAGGCGTTAGCGGCGCTTGAAGAGACCGAGCAATGGCTAAGACCACTATTGGGTGAAGAGCTTGGGGTTGTGCATGGTCGTTTAAAGGCCAAAGAGAAAGAGGCTGTCATGCAGGCCTTTGCGCGAGGCGACTTTACGGTATTGCTTGCAACCACCGTGATTGAAGTGGGGGTGGATGTTCCTGCTGCGCGTGTAATGGTAGTTGATCATGCAGAGCGTTTTGGCCTTGCCCAGTTGCACCAGTTACGTGGTCGGGTAGGAAGGGGGACGGGGCAAAGCAGTTGCATCCTTCTTTACCAAGAGCCTTTGTCTGACGCAGCGAAAATGCGTCTTCGAGCCCTCTACGAAACAGATGATGGTTTTGAGCTCGCACGCCGTGATTTGGCCCTTCGGGGTCCTGGCGAGTTGCTTGGGCTTAAGCAATCGGGGGAGCCAGAGCTACGGTTTACAGATTTACAGCGTGATGAATCTTTAGTTCAGACGGGCGTTGAAATTGGCGCTTCGATTGCTGAAGCCTTCGATAGCCCCAAGCAACTCGTCAAGCTCGGATTTGAGCCAAAGGCTATTCATAATTTACTAGCGCGATGGCACCGTTTCGCCACAGACCTACTAACTAGTGTTTAATCAGGGTCATGACGCTTACTGAGCTTCGTTACATCGTTGCGGTTGCCCGTGAACGCCATTTCGGGCGCGCCGCGGATGCTTGCTTTGTTAGCCAGCCGACTCTTTCGGTCAGCATTAAGAAGCTTGAGGGGGAGCTGGGAAGTCAGATATTTGAGCGTGGGGGCAACGAGGTTTCTTTAACTCCTATTGGAGAACAGGTGGTTGCTCAGGCTCAGCGTGTGCTTGATGAAACCGCAAAAATTAAAGCCATTGCAGAGCAAGGCAAAGACCCATTGCTTGGGCCTTTAAAGGCCGGTGTGATTTATACAATCGGCCCCTATCTTCTACCCCGCATTGTAAAAACGCTGATTCGTAAGTACCCGCAGATGCCATTGGTTCTCTATGAGAACTACACAGCAAAGCTTCTAGAGCAGCTTCGCACAGGCGAGCTTGACGTTGCCATTCTTGCTGAGCCCTTCGATACCACGGGGCTTGATGTTCAGCCCTTGTACGATGAGGAGTTCTTTGTCGCAGTGCCTAAGGGCCATCCTTGGGAGGGCTTAAAAAGCGTTCAGTCCGAAGAACTTCGAGAGCAGACCATGCTTCTTTTGGGTATTGGTCATTGTTTTCGAGACCATGTGCTCGAGGTCTGCCCTGAGGCCGCCCGTTATGCCCAGAATTCAGCAGGCATTCAGAAGACATTCGAGGGCAGTTCGCTTGAAACTATTCGACACATGGTGGCCTCCGGTCTTGGCATTACTGTTTTGCCGCGCATGGCTATCCCGCCCGACAATCAAGACCCCATGCTTGCTTTTATTCCTTTTATGCCGCCTGCCCCTACCCGAAGGGTGGTCGTTGTCTCGCGCAAGAGCTTTTCCCGGCAGCCGGCCGTTGAGTCTCTGCGTGCTGTAATCGACGAAACCGATTTGTCTGGATGCACCAAGCTTAGTGGCGTAACAGGCTTTTCAAAGGCGAAAGCGGGTATAGCAGCATGAGTCAAGATCTTGCTAACAGCATTCCTGATATGGAATCGGTGGTAGGCCAAACGCCCCTGGTGCGGCTGCGAAGACTTGGCGAGCCGGTTCTTTCAAGTCGCCGCAACCTGGTGTTGGGCAAGCTTGAGGGAAATAATCCTGCCGGTTCAGTGAAAGATCGGCCCGCTTTATCCATGATTGCTCGGGCTGAGCAGCGTGGCGAAATTAAGCCCGGTGACATGCTTATTGAAGCAACCAGCGGAAACACTGGTATTGCCCTAGCCATGGCTGCCGCCATTCGTGGTTATCGCATGCGGTTCATCATGCCCGATAACTTATCGGTTGAGCGTCGTCAGATAATGCGAGCCTTTGGTGCCGAGCTGGTCTTGGTGACCCAAGACCAGGGCATGGAAGGTGCTCGCGATTTGGCCATGAGCATGCAGGTGCGTGGCGAGGGAAAGGTGCTTGACCAGTTTGCCAACGATGACAACTGGATGGCGCACTACGAAGGTACCGGACCGGAAATTTGGGCTCAGACCCAAGGCAAGGTCACGCACTTCGTTTCTGCTATGGGAACAACGGGAACCATCACAGGGGTCTCCAGGTTTCTTAAAGAGCAGCATCCAGGGGTTCAAATTATTGGCGTGCAGCCGACCGATGGCTCCTCCATTCCTGGCATTCGAAAATGGAGCGAGGAGTACATTCCGCCCATTCGTTCAAAGGCTCACATTGATCAAATTGAAGAGGTGACACAAGCCGATGCAGAACAGATGGCTCGTAGGCTTGCACTAACCGAAGGGCTTTTCTGTGGCCCGTCTGCAGCTGGTGCCTGTGCCGTCGCTTTGCGACTCTCTGAGTCAATGTACGATGCCGTGATTGTTTTTATTGTCTGTGACCGGGGTGATCGTTACTTAAGCACCAACTTGTTTCCAACTTAACTGAAAGTGCTCTGTTTTTGGCCTGGGCTGCAGGCCCTCATTACTGCGAGGTTGACGCCTTATGGATGCTATTTACGAGGTCGGTGAGTTTTCGGGGTTTGTTGAATACCTTGATTTTGAGTCCATTACGGTAACCGACGCTGGGACCCTTATTGTGGAAGAGATTCAAGACCTTAAAGAGGCCCGGGCGACGAAGTCGGGTAAGTCTTATCTCTCCATGCGAATACGCGCGGAATACGACATGGCTAAACACCTTCGCCGTACGCACCTCATGCAGGCGCTTAATGAAGACATGGGCGGTGGAGAGGTGGTTGTGAATGATGAGCGCCTTACGGAATGGAAGCCTATTCCTTCCAGGTCAAACGACGAACTAAAGCTTAAGGCCCTTGAGAAAGCCGAAGAACTAGGCTACTGGTAGGGCGCTTTATGTCTGAACTTCTCGAACTCTATGGTGACCCACTCATCCTCTCGATAGGAGGCCTGGTTATTGGTGGGCTTTTTGGTTTTTTTGCCCAGCGATCAAGGTTTTGTCTGCGAGCCGCCGTCGTTGAGTTTTGGCATCGAAAGTTTGGCGAGAGGCTTTCGGTGTGGTTATTGGCCTTTTCTTCGGCCGTCATTCTTGTTCAGATCATGATCTTAAGTGGCTTTCTCGACAAGGGTACCGCTCGGCAGATCTCTGCAACGGGAAGTCTCTCGGGCGCTTTGGTTGGCGGGGTTTTGTTTGGGCTTGGCATGATTCTGACCCGAGGCTGTGCCAGCCGACTCTTGGTGCTCTCGGCCAATGGAAATCTTCGCGCTTTGCTCTCGGGACTTATCTTCGCTGTAACAGCTCAGGCTTCTTTGGCCGGCTCTCTGTCTCCACTGCGTACTGAAATCAGTGGCTGGTGGGTCATAGAGGGCGGTCCCGAGCGCGATCTGCTGGCCAGCCTGCAACTCAGCCCGATTGCAGGACTTGTTTTCGGTTTTATCTGGGCCGGGGCTGCACTCTTTTTTGTCTGGCGAAGTCCAACGCGCAGTCGATGGATGTGGATTGGAGGCATCGGAACGGGAGCCATGGTGGCAGCCGCCTGGGGTTTTAGCCAGTGGATTGCCAAACACTCCTTTGAAGCGTTGCAGATTCAGGGCCTTACCTTCAGCGGTCCGAGCGCTGAGTGGTTGATGCGGGTCCTGTACTACCCATCGCCTGAAATTGGTTTTGAATTCGGAATGCTTCCGGGCGTTTTTATTGGGTCGCTTGTGGGCGCTCTTCTAGGCCGGGACTTTAAGCTTGAAGGTTTTAATGACGGCTACAGCATGCGACGCTACATTGCTGGCGCCATTCTTATGGGCTTTGGATCCATGCTTGCTGGGGGTTGTGCGGTGGGCGCCGGTGTTACAGGAGGTGCCATTTTTGCGCTAACGGCCTGGGTTAGCCTATTCGGTATGTGGCTTGGGGCCGGTCTTGCCGATCGTCTTATTGACACGGCGCCAGTGACCCCAAGTTTTCGGGCACCATAGGTCCCATGCAAAATGACAAGCCCCTAGTAAATACAGTCGTCCGTACCCGGTTTGCCCCAAGTCCCACGGGCGATCTTCATGTTGGTGGGGCGCGAACCGCCCTCTATTGCTGGGCCTTCGCCCGCCGACACGGCGGGCAGTTCATTCTTCGTATCGAAGATACCGATCTTCAACGCTCGACGCCCGAGGCTGTCAAGGCCATTCTTGATGGCATGGCTTGGCTAGGGCTCACCCCCGATGAAGAGCCTACTTATCAGACCCACCGTATGGAGCGTTATCGCGAGGTCATTGATGCCATGCTTGCCGATGGCAGGGCCTATCGCTGTTACTCAAGCCCAGAGGAGCTTGATGCCATGCGTGAGTCTCAGCGAGCGGCAGGTCTAAAGCCTCGTTATGACGGTCGTTGGCGACCTGAAAATGTTCAGAGTAAGGGGTTAAAGCCAGAGGCGAATCAACCGTTTGCCATTCGCTTTCGTAATCCTGACCAGGGCGTGGTGAGCTGGGACGATGGAGTCAAGGGTCGCATCAGTATTGCCAACACCGAACTGGATGATCTGGTTATTGCCCGTGCGGATGGTTCACCTACTTACAATTTTTGTGTGGTGGTGGACGATATGGACATGGCAATTAGCCACGTCATTCGCGGGGACGATCATATTAATAACACGCCAAGACAAATTAATATTCTTAAGGCCTTAGGGGCGGCTGTACCGCAGTACGCGCATCTTCCAATGATTCATGGGCCCGATGGCGAGAAACTCTCAAAGCGTCATGGGGCAGTCTCGGTTATGCAGTACGACCTTGATGGCTATTTGCCTGAAGCACTTTTGAACTACCTTGCCAGGCTTGGCTGGAGTCACGGTGACGATGAAATTTTTTCAACAGACCAGTTTTGCGAATGGTTCAGCCTTGAGAGTTGCAGCAAGTCGGCGGCTCAGTTTGATTTCGACAAACTGAAATGGCTAAACAACCATTACATCCGTGAAGCCTCTGTCGAGAGGCTCGCGCAGCTTATTCGGTCACGCCTTAATCTCTTGCCTGAGCAAGGTTCGAAGGGACCAGCACTTACACAGGTGATTGAACTTTTAAAAGATAGGGCCTCCACACTCAGCGAGCTTGCTTCCTTGATTCCTGCCTATTACACCCTGGGTGTTCAACGTTCTAATGGGCTTGATGACATGCTAACGCCGCCCGTGGTTCAAGCCATTAACAAATTTATTGAAGAACTTAAAAACCTGTCGACAACTTCGCTTGAGCCTGCCCAGGTGTCCGCCAGCGTCAAGGCGGTACTTACAAGCGAGGGTTTGAAGATGCCCCAACTGGCCATGCCGCTGCGGCTGATTCTTTTGGGACAAACCGACACACCGTCCATTGACAAGGTCATTGCGCTTCTTGGGTGGCGCCGACTCCAAGACCAGTGGCAAGAGCTGCAAGGGCATCGGCAGTAGAATGTCAAGATGTCTGGAAATACATTCGGCCATCTCTTTTGCGTAACGTCCTTTGGTGAGTCGCATGGGCCTGCCATTGGTTGTGTGGTTGATGGCTGCCCTCCGGGTCTAGAACTTCAGGCGGGTGATATTCAACCCGCACTCGATCGGCGTCGGCCGGGGACGTCGAGACACGTCACACAAAGGCAAGAGCCCGACACTGTGGAGATTCTTTCGGGCGTTTTCGAAGGCAAGACCACGGGTGCACCTATTGCTTTGCTCATTCGTAATCAGGATCAGCGCAGTAAAGATTACTCTGACATCGCCAACACCTTTCGGCCAGGTCATGCCGACTATGCCTACCTTCAGAAGTACGGGCTGCGCGACTATCGCGGGGGAGGTCGCTCTTCCGCACGCGAGACGGCCGTTCGGGTTGCCGCTGCAGCCATTGCTCAGAAATGGCTTTTGCAGCGTTATGGCGTCTCCATTCGCGGCCACATGACCCAGTTGGGCGAGCTTCCCATCCAGTTCGAAGACTGGGCTCATGTCCCGAACAATCCGTTTTTTGCAGCCAACAGCCATCAAATCCCGGAGCTTGAAGCCTACATGGACAGCCTGCGTAAGGCCGGTGATTCTTGCGGTGCGCGTATTGAGGTGCAGGCGCAAGGTGTCCCTGCCGGCTGGGGCGAACCCGTTTTTGACCGGCTTGATGCCGACATTGCCCATGCCATGATGGGTATTAATGCGGTGAAGGGTGTTGAAATAGGTGCGGGCTTTGGCAGCGTGGCTCAGCGCGGATCGCAGCATGGCGATGAGATGACGCCACAGGGTTTTCTTACCAACTATGCAGGCGGTGTGCTTGGGGGTATAACAACGGGCCAGCCCATTACGGTTGCCATTGCCATTAAGCCAACGTCCAGCATTCGTACGCCGCGTCAGTCAGTCAATCTTCAGTCGCAGCCGGTAATGGTTGAAACCCATGGTCGCCACGACCCTTGCGTGGGTATTCGTGCAACCCCAATTGCCGAGGCCATGTTTGCCCTGGTGCTTATGGACCACGCCTTGCGTCATCGTGCGCAAAATGCCGATGTTCAGCCACCCATGAGCCCCATACCGGGCCAGGCTTGAGCCCTCTGGCCCGGCTGGCGGTTCTCTTCGCCAGCTATTTTTCTTATGTGGGGCTTTTCGCTCCTTATTTGTCACTCTGGCTTAACGGCCGTGGCTTCTCACCGGCTGAAATTGGGCTTTTAGCCTCGCCAATGCAATGGACCCGCGTGGTGGGTCCTCCGGTTTGGGGTGCGCTTGCTGACCGAAACCACCCCGATCGCCTACCGAAGATGCTTGTGGCCTGCTCGATGGTTGCCTTGGGATTTGCTGGGCTTTTGCTTTTTGAGTGGTCGCTATGGCCTTTGTTTGCTGTGCTCTTCGCTATGAGTTTTTTTGTCAGTGGCCTTGTCCCAATTACCGAGTCCTTGACCATCAAAGTCACGGGCGGCGATCTAGGTCGTTATGGTCGGGTACGTCTTTGGGGTTCCGTAGGTTTTATTGTGGCCGTGCTGCTTAGTGGCTGGCTTTTTGATCGCGTAGGAATTGAAGCATTACCTTTTGGGCTCTTGTTGGTTTTAGCTCTGGTGGTGTTGGCAGCAAGGGGCGTAAGAACTGAGACCGTCTCAGCCGAGCAAACCACAAAGCTTTCTTACAAAGAAATTCTTGCAAGACCCACGGTCAAGGGCTTTTTGCTGGCGAGTTTTTTAATGCTTCTGGCTCACGCCCCGCTTTACACCCTCTTTTCACTTTGGCTTGAGCAAAAGGGCTACAGCCGAACAGAGATTGGTCTGCTCTGGACGCTGGGCGTTCTTGCCGAGATTCTAATTTTTCAGTTTCAGCGCCATTTCTTCTCATGGTTCTCGGTGGCCACCATCTGGCGTCTGAGCTACGCGGTGACTGCCCTTAGGTTTGTGCTTATTAGCATCTCCGAGGGGGGCCTTCTTATTCTTCTTCTCGCTCAAGCGATGCACGCCGTTACCTTCGGCCTGCATCATAGTGCCTCGGTGGCGCTGGTTCGGCAGTGGTTTCCCCAGGCTGCCCAGGTCCGTGGCCAGGCCCTTTACACCATGGCAGCCTATGGACTTGGTGGTTCGCTTGGTGGCATTGCGGCGGGTTCGATTTGGGAAGCGTTTTTCCCAGAGGCTGCCTTTTGGGCGGCCGCCCTTGCTGCACTGCTTGGTCTTGGCGTCTCGGGCTGGGTGATTCGGCAGGCCAAGCATTAAGAACTCGACCATAAGCTGGGCGATAATACGGATCGCTTTAAGTTGCCAATAAGGATGACCGGTTATGCCCACGCTATACGACAAGCTTTTTGATGAGCACGTTGTCGACCAACAGGACGATGGCACATGCCTGCTTTACATTGACAGGCATCTTGTTCACGAGGTGACAAGCCCTCAGGCCTTTGAAGGCCTGCAAATGGCGGGACGGTCGCTGTGGCGAAATTCCGCTAACCTTGCGGTCGTAGACCACAACGTGCCTACCGAAGGGCGGGCGGATGGAATTACTGGTATCAAAGACCCTGTCTCTCGGCTGCAGGTGGAAACGCTTGATGCCAATGTAAAGACCTTCGACATTAAGTACTTTGGCCTTATGGACCCACGCCAGGGCATCGTGCACGTCATTGGCCCGGAGCAGGGGGCAACGCTGCCCGGTATGACGGTTGTTTGTGGCGATTCGCATACCAGTACTCACGGTGCCTTTGCCTGCCTGGCCTTTGGTATTGGCACTTCGGAAGTCGAGCATGTGCTTGCCACGCAGTGCCTTCTTATGAAAAAGGCAAAGAACCTGCTTATTCGCGTCGAGGGCACACTCGGTCAAGGTGTGACGGCGAAAGATATTGTCTTGGCAGTGATTGGAAAAATTGGGACAGCAGGCGGCACGGGCTATGCCATTGAGTTTGCAGGCTCGGCGATTCGTGGACTCTCTATGGAGGGCCGTATGACCCTTTGCAACATGGCCATTGAGGCGGGCGCGCGCGCGGGCATGGTGGCCTTCGACGACGTGACAGAAGCCTATGTGAAGTCACGGCCTCTTGCGCCTAAGGCTGACCTTTGGGATAAGGCTCTTGCCTATTGGAAGACCCTGTATTCCGATACCGATGCCGCTTTCGATAAGGTTGTCGATATTGCTGCCGAGAGCATCGAACCTCAAGTCACTTGGGGCACCTCGCCTGAAATGGTTCTACCTGTGGGTGCCCGTGTGCCCAACCCAGAAAACGAGGCTGACCCCAGTCGACGCGAGGGCATGGGTCGAGCCCTGCAGTACATGAATCTTGAGCCCAACACACCCATTTCCGACATTCACATCGACAAAGTCTTTATTGGATCGTGCACCAATTCACGTATTGAAGATTTGCGTGCGGCGGCGGCTGTAGTGAAGGGTCGAAAGAAAGCCGATTCTGTGAAGTTGGCGCTGGTTGTACCAGGCTCAGGCCTTGTAAAAGCCCAGGCCGAGCGCGAGGGCCTGGACAAAATTTTTAAAGAGGCGGGCTTTGAGTGGCGAGAGCCTGGCTGCTCCATGTGCCTGGCCATGAACGCCGACCGGCTTGAACCGGGCGAGCGTTGCGCCTCGACCAGTAACCGTAACTTCGAGGGGCGCCAGGGCGCGGGCGGTCGCACCCATTTGGTGTCACCGGCCATGGCCGCTGCGGCGGGGGTTACAGGACATTTTGTTGACGTAAGGAGCATGGCATGAAGCCTTTAACCATTCACCAGGGTCTTGTAGCTCCACTCGATCGGGCGAACGTAGATACCGACGCCATCATTCCGAAGCAATTTTTAAAGTCCATCAAACGGGCTGGTTTTGGCCCTAATCTTTTTGATGCATGGCGTTATGAAGACGAGGGTCAGCCAGGCATGGACTGCAGTCAACGGCCCTTGCGAGCCGACTTCGTGTTAAATCAGCCATGTTACAAGGGTGCCAGTGTTTTACTTGTTCGTCAGAACTTTGGCTGTGGATCCTCCCGAGAACATGCACCCTGGGCCCTTGAGGACTTTGGGTTTCGAGTGCTTATTGCGCCTTCTTATGCCGATATTTTTTTCAACAACTGTTTTAAGAATGGGCTCTTACCGATCGTTCTCTCGTCTGACAAGGTTGACGAGTTGTTTCGTCTCACACAGGCGAATGTAGGTTTTTCAGTCGAGGTAAATTTGCTCGAGCAGACTGTGCGCGCGTTACCCCTAGCAGGTTCAACCACACGTCATTTTGATTCGTCGTTTGATATTGAGCCCTTTCGAAAGCATTGCCTTGTCAATGGCCTTGATGACATCGGCCTGACGCTTCAAAAAGCGGAGGTTATTCGATCTTTTGAGGCCAAGCGCCTTGTTGAAAAGCCATGGCTTGGTGCAGACCCTCATCAGGCACTCGCCAACTAAGAAAAGAGAATTTATTTTGACGACTTTAAATATTGCGGTGCTGGCAGGCGATGGCATTGGCCCTGAAATTACCGAGCAGGCCGTTGCTGTATTAACGCGACTCTCGGAGCAGGGGCAGTTCACCTTAAATCTTGAGCATGCGCCTGTTGGTGGGGCGGGCTATCGCGCCCAAGGCCACCCCCTGCCTGATGAAACCCTGGCCCTTGCCAAGGCAAGTCAGGCCATTTTGTTCGGCAGCGTGGGCGACCTTAGCCTTGACAACCTTCCACGTGAATTGCGTCCTGAACAGGCTATTCTTGGTCTTCGTAAAGCCCTTGGACTTTTTGCCAACCTGCGCCCTGCCGTGGTCTTTCCAGAGCTCGGTCATGCCTCGACGCTTAAGCCAGAAATTGTCTCGGGCATGGACATTCTGATTGTTCGTGAGCTAACGGGCGATATTTACTTTGGTCAGCCTCGCGGTATTCGGCGCTTAGGCAATGGTGACCGAGAGGGCTTTGACACCATGGTCTATAACGAAACCGAGATTCGACGTATTGGTCGGGTGGCTTTTGAGGCCGCACGCAAAAGAAGTCGAAGGCTTTGCTCGGTGGACAAGGCCAATGTACTTGAGACCACTCAGCTCTGGCGCGACGTTGTAACAGAACTCTCAGCCGACTACTCGGACGTTGAGCTCTCGCATATTTATGTCGATAACGCAGCCATGCAGCTTTTGAAAAACCCGAAGCAGTTTGATGTCATGGTAACGGGCAATATGTTTGGGGATATTTTGTCGGATGAGGCCTCAATGCTTACCGGCTCGATTGGCATGCTTCCTTCTGCCTCTCTTGATTCCAACAACAAGGGGCTCTACGAGCCTATCCACGGATCAGCCCCCGACATAGCGGGCCAGGACCAGGCAAACCCGCTGGCCACGATTCTTTCTGCGGCCATGATGCTGCGCTACAGCTTCGGTCTTGAAGCAGCTGCTCAGGCCATTGAGCAGGCTGTATCGAGGGTTCTAGCGCAGGGCTACGCTACCGCCGATATTCAGCGCCCAGGCGCACAGATGGTAGGAACTAGGGCCATGGGGCAGGCCGTGGTCGCTGCTCTTGGCTAAGCCAAGTATTAGCACCGAGAGGCGCAAATTAATGCAGGGAGTCGAACAATGCGCGTAGGATTTGTGGGTTGGCGGGGCATGGTGGGGTCGGTCTTAATGACCCGCATGATTGAGGAGTCAGACTTCGGCCACTTTGAGGCAAGGTTCTTTTCAACTTCCAATGCGGGCGGGATGCTGCCTTCGTCGATAGCCCGTTTGCCCAAGGTCGAGCCACGACTCCACGATGCATCCGATCTTGCATCCCTTCAGGAGTGCGATGTGTTGCTAACCTGCCAAGGCAGCGACTACACCAAACAGGTTTATGAGCCTTTGCGTCAAGCGGGCTGGTCAGGCTACTGGATTGATGCGGCCAAGACGCTGCGCATGGACGATGACGCCATTATTGTTCTCGACCCGGTCAATCAGCCGGTTATCGATCGGGCACTGAACAAGGGGATTAAAAACTTTATTGGCGGCAACTGCACCGTTAGCTGCATGCTCATGGGCGTTGGAGCTCTTTACAAGGCTGGGCTTGTAGAGTTCATGACAGCAACCACCTATCAGGCAGCCTCGGGTGGCGGTGCCCAGCACATGCGCGAGCTGCTTAGTCAAATGGGAACCTTAAACGCATCTGTGCGTTCTTTGCTCGACGATCCGGCCAGCGCTATTTTAGAAATTGATCGCCAGGTTCTTGAAACCCAGCAGAATTTAACGCCTGAAGAAACCCAGCATTTTTTAGTGCCCCTTGCCGGCAGCCTCATTCCCTGGATTGATGCCGACCGTGGCGATGGCATAAGCCTTGAAGAGTGGAAAGGCGGGGCGGAAACTAACAAAATTTTAGGCCGTGGCCCTGGGTTTGATCAGCCGCCAATTCCCATCGACTCCCTATGCATTCGAATTGGCGCCATGCGCTGCCATAGCCAGTCGCTCATTTTCAAACTTACGAAAGATGTCCCACTTAAGGACATCGAGCAGATGATCGCTGAGGATAACCCCTGGGTTCGGCTTGTTCCGAATACGAAAGAAGACAGCATTCATCAGCTCACACCCATTCAAGTGACTGGTAGCCTAAATCTTGCTGTTGGGCGGTTGCGCAAACTCGCCTTGGGCGAACAGTATCTTGGCGCTTTCACCGTCGGTGACCAGTTGTTATGGGGAGCGGCCGAACCGCTAAGGCGCATGTTGCGCATTCTTCAGAAGGCATAGTGTTTTGCGCCACGCAAGCCGAGGCCATGCATGACCGGCCGACTTGCCCTTGGAATGGAGTACGACGGAGCCCATTTTCAAGGCTGGCAGACTCAGCCCTCGGGCGCTTCGGTTCAAGACCACCTTGAGCGCGCTCTTGCCAGTTTTGTAGGAGAGCCTGTAGCCACGGTCTGCGCAGGACGAACGGATGCGGGCGTTCATGCCAAGGGGCAGGTGGTTCATATCGATGCAGTTGTTGACAGACCACTTTGGAATTGGGTTCGTGGTGTCAACACTTTTCTGCCGCCTACGATTCGAGTGCAGTGGGCAAGCCATGTTGAACCTGATTTTCATGCGCGATTTTCAGCAAAGTCCCGTGCCTATCGGTATACGCTTTATAACCATGCGGTGGACGCCCCTTTGCAGGGGCGTTTCTCGACCTGGGTGTTTCAGCCACTGAATCACCTGGCGATGCACACGGCAGCCCAGCCCTTGGTGGGTGAACACGATTTCTCGAGTTTTCGAGCCGCTGAGTGTCAGGCGAAGTCTCCTGTGCGCAGGCTTTTGTCGGTGAATGTCAGTCGCGTCGGTCGTCAGGTCATTGTTGATCTTCGCGCCAATGCCTTTTTGCACCATATGGTTCGCAATATCGTGGGAAGTCTAGTCGAGGTGGGTCGCGGGGCACAGTCGGAGGATCACCTTGCCCGCCTCCTCGCACTTAAAGATCGGCAGGCCGCCGATCGAACCTTTCCTGCTCAGGGTCTGTGCCTCGAGCATGTCGAGTACGATCAAGTCTTCGTATGCGAACCCGAGTCAAAATTTGTGGGCTAACCCAGCCCGAAGAGGCGCTTCAGGCCTGTCGCCTGGGCGTGGATGCTATTGGTCTCGTGTTTTATGAAAAGAGCCCAAGGGCGGTGAATCTTGAACAGGCTGTGGCCATTCGTAAGGTACTGCCCGCTTGGGTCTGTTCGGTAGGGCTTTTTGTTAACAGTCCCGCTGATGAAATCATCGCCACGGCCCAGGCGGTGGGCCTCAGTCATATTCAGTTACATGGCGATGAGACCCCTGAAATGGCGGCTCAACTTGGGCGCCCGGTGATTAAGGCCATTCGTCTGAGCCCCTTACTAAAGCCCGATTCCGTGGAAATGGATAGTCTTTTGCAGCAGGTTCAGGCCTGGCATGAAACTGCGCAGGCCATTTTGTTCGATGCGGACTCGGCGGGCTTTGGGGGCAGTGGTACGCGTTTTGACTGGGGACTCTTGCCCAAACTTACAGCGCACTTGCAGGATCGGTGGGTTCTGAGTGGTGGACTAAGCCCGTCGAACGTTGCCCGGGCCATTCAGGCATTGAGCCCTCCCTGCGTTGACGTATCGTCGGGCGTCGAGCTCGAGGAGCAGGGCATTCTTCACAAGGGACGCAAAGATTTGCGTAAGATGAAGGACTTTGTGCAGGCTGTTTCGCAAGTCGACGCCTGACAAACTCTGGAGTCATCAACCATGAAGCCTAACGATCTTCCTTACAACTACCCCGACGCCTCGGGACATTTTGGCCCCTATGGGGGTTCTTTTGTGTCTGAAACCTTGGTTTTTGCCTTGGAAGATCTTAAGGCGGCTTACGCGCGTTTAAAGGACGATCCCGTATTTAAGGCTGAATTTGAGCGTGAATTAAAGCATTTTGTCGGTCGGCCGAGCCCCATTTACCATGCCCGGCGATGGTCCGAAGAACTGGGTGGTGCGCAAATTTATTTCAAACGCGAGGACCTTAACCATACAGGTGCGCATAAGGTAAATAACACTATTGGGCAGGCTTTGCTTGCTCGGGCCATGGGCAAACCTCGGGTTATTGCCGAAACCGGTGCAGGACAGCATGGGGTTGCAACGGCCACAGTTGCCGCACGTTTCGGTATGAAGTGTGTGGTCTACATGGGGGCCACCGATGTAGCCCGCCAGACGGCGAATGTCTATCGTATGAAGCTTCTTGGGGCCGAGGTTGTTCCGGTTGAGAGTGGCTCGAAGACCTTAAAAGATGCATTGAACGAGGCCATGCGCGACTGGGTGACGAATGTGGAAGATACCTTCTACATTATTGGTACCGTAGCCGGCCCGCACCCCTATCCGGCCATGGTTCGCGACTTTAACTCGGTGGTGGGCAAAGAATGCCTCTGGCAGATGCCCGAGCTTATTGGTCGTCAGCCCGATGTCATCGTGGCCTGCGTGGGCGGCGGCAGTAACGCCATGGGTATTTTCTACGACTACATTGATAAGCCCGGTGTGCGCCTTGTTGGCGTAGAGGCAGGTGGTGAGGGCGTGCAGTCTGGTCACCACGCCGCGTCTTTAACGGCGGGTACGCCGGGTGTGCTTCATGGCAATCGAACTTATTTATTGCAAGATGCCAATGGCCAAATTACTGAAACCCACTCCGTATCGGCCGGCCTTGACTACCCCGGGGTAGGCCCTGAACATGCCTGGCTTAAAGATTCCGGAAGGGCCGAGTATGTGCCTGTGAATGACAAAGAGGCACTCGATGCCTTTCATCATTGTTGTCGTATTGAAGGAATTATTCCTGCACTTGAGACAAGCCATGCACTTGCTTATGCCGCCAAACTTGCGCCCAGTCTCCCAAAAGACAAAACAATCTTGGTGAACCTCTCGGGTCGGGGTGACAAAGATATGCACACCGTTGCCCAGGCCTCAGGCCTTCAAATGTAAGAAGGCGTTTCATTGCACCAAGATTTTGTTGTTTGAAAGGGAGTCGCTTTGGCATCCACCCGGTTATTGAAGTGTTTTGAAGCCCTAAAGTCACAGGGCCGTAAAGCACTTATTCCTTATGTGACAGCGGGTGACCCTTCTCCCGATGCAACCGTCACCCTTATGCACACCCTTGTCGCCTCGGGTGCCGATGTGATTGAGCTTGGGGTTCCCTTCTCTGACCCTATGGCCGATGGCCCTGTCATTCAGCGCTCAAGTGAGCGGGCCTTGGCCCGTGGCGTAAGCCTGTCTCATTGCCTTGACTGGGTGAAAGCGTTTCGCGAAACAGACAACCACACCCCCGTTGTGCTTATGGGCTATGCCAATCCAATCGAGCGTATGGGCGTCGATAACTTTGTGACTCAATCTGCGGAAGTAGGCGTTGATGGGGTTCTTGTGGTGGACTACCCGCCTGAAGAAAGTGAGACCTTCGCCTCGGCTTTGCGCAAGCACAATCTCGACCCTATCTTTCTTCTTGCGCCAACCTCAAGCCTTGAGCGAATTCAGAAGGTGGCGAACCTTGCCGCGGGGTATCTTTATTACGTTTCACTTAAAGGAGTAACGGGGGCTGGTCATTTGGATGTTGACCAGGTTGCTCAAAAGCTTGAGTCCATCCGCGGCTTTACAAGCCTTCCGCTTGGTGTTGGCTTTGGTATTTCTGGGCCCGAGTCGGCGGTTTCGGTTGGTCGACTTGCAGATGCTGTGGTGATTGGCAGTGCGCTTATCCGCACCATGGAAGAGGCCACGCGGCAAGGTCAGGACAGCCTGGAAGCCGCTCGAGGCTTTCTAGATCCCATCCGCAAGGCGCTTGATGCGATGACCTAGGGGTCATTTATACATAAATAAAATTGAGGAAGATTGTGCAATGAGCTGGATTGAAAAATTATTACCACCTCGAATTCAGGCGCCTACCGAGGTTCGCCGACGTGCGGTTCCCGAGGGGTTGTGGTTGAAGTGCCCCGCATGCGACTCGGTGTTGTACAAAACCGATCTCGAGAAGAACCTTCAAGTCTGCCCGGGTTGCAATCACCATCTGCGAATTCGCGCACGCCAAAGGCTTGATGCCTTGCTAGACCCCGAGCGAAGGCAAGAGCTTGGTCAGGATGTATCGCCTGTCGATACGCTTAAATTTAAAGACAGCCGACCTTACCCCGAGCGACTCGCTGAGGCGCAGGCCGCCACCGGAGAAACCGATGCTTTGATGGTTATGGCAGGCCAGATTCTTGGTAGGCCTGTGGTTGTTGCCTGTTTTGAGTTCGAGTTCATGGGTGGCTCAATGGGCTCTGTTGTTGGCGAGAAGTTTGCTCTTGGTGTCGAGGCGGCCATTGCAGCCAAGGTACCCTTCGTTTCCTTCACGGCCAGTGGCGGTGCACGCATGCAAGAGGGGCTTTTCTCGTTACTGCAGATGGCGAAAACCACAGCCGCAATTCAGCAGCTTGCCTCCGAGTCACTGCCTTATATATCCGTTCTAACGGACCCGACCATGGGTGGTGTCTCGGCAAGTTTTGCCTTCGTCGCCGATGTGGTCATTGCAGAGCCTAAGGCGCTCATTGGGTTTGCGGGACCTCGTGTTATTGAGCAGACCGTACGTGAAAAACTTCCGGAGGGTTTTCAGCGTGCTGAATTTCTACTTGCGAAGGGTGCTGTCGATCGAATTGTTGATCGTCGCGAGCTTCGACAAGAAATTGCCGATTTACTAGGGCTCCTTACTCAGCAACCGCTACAGACAGAGCCTGCTAGCTGACGACCGGGCGCCCATGCACGATCGGCAGACATCGCCGGGCCTCTCGGTTTGGCTTGACCGGCTTACGGAGCGTCGTGGTAATCAGATTCGACTTGGGCTCGATCGGCTTGTAAAAGTCGCCCAGTGCATGGACTTGACCATGCAGAATGCAGAGCTGCGTATACAGAGTCTTGTGGTTGTCGTTGGAGGCACCAACGGTAAAGGATCAACCTGTGCCTTCTTAGAGTCCATCGCGCTGCAGTCGGGCTACCAAGTCACTTGCTACACTTCACCGCATTTGTTTCATTTTCAGGAGCGCCTTCGTTGGAATGGTGAGGACGTAGAAGACCATTACTGGGAGGAGGCCTTTAACAAAGTTGAACAGGCCCGTGTCTCGGCAGAGGATGTTGACCTGAGCTTCTTCGAGGTCACAACACTTGCGGCGATAAGTATTGTGAAAGATCTCAAGCCCGACCTAGCGATCTTTGAAATTGGCATGGGTGGGCGTCTTGATGCGGTCAATTGTCTTGCGAGCGATGCCGCGGTTTTAACGTCTATCGACCTTGATCACCAGGTCTTTCTTGGCCCTACTCGCGAAAAAATTGGCTGGGAGAAGGGCCATATTGCAAGACAAGGTTGCCCCTTCATTCTTGCAGACCCAAGCCCACCGGACAGCTTATTTGAACTCCTTGAAGCAAGGGGTGCAGATGTTTGGTGGGTGGGCCGTGACTTTGGCTACGAGGGAAACAGAATCCAGTGGCAGTGGTGGGGACGAACCGAGCGACGCAGCGGTCTTGGCTATCCAGCACTACGCGGTGCGAATCAACTGCTTAACGCCTCTGCTGCACTGGCTGCTTTCTCGGCTCTGCGCCCTCAAATGGCCGTTCACCAAGGCGGGGTTCGTCAAGGCTTGGCCCAGGTTAGCCTACCTGGGCGCTTTCAGGTGTTACCGGGTCAGCCAGCCGTGGTGCTTGATGTTGCGCACAATGCGCATGCTGCAGGGGTGCTTGCTGCCAATCTTGATCAGATGGGGTTTTTTCCTAAGACCGTGGCCGTGGTGGGCATGCTGGCTGACAAAGACGCCGGTGCAATCTTTGCCCGGCTTGCAGGGCGTGTGGACAGCTGGTGTCTTGCCTCGTTAAGCAGTGAGCAAGCTGGAGCGCGGGCCCGCGGGGCCGCAGAGCTTCGACCCATTTGTGAGGCCATGATCGCAGGCCTATCAGAGACAGAAAGACCTGTTGATCCGGTAAGCCTATTTGAGTTTGGCGACCCCAATGCCGCGCTTGTTCACGCGGCAAGTCTCGTGGGGCCGAATGATAGAATCGTGGTGTTTGGATCGTTCTTAACCGTCGCCCAGGCATGGCCTTTAGCGAGGACTTTGGGGCAGGCCCCTCATCTTTCCTAAAGTGTCTTTCAGGCGGCCTTTTCATCATCATGGCATTCGAATTCGGCTCTAATAACTCCACGACAGATAAGTCAGACTCACTCGAGGGTGGCTATGACGAGGAGTACCTGCGCCGAGCGCGTTGGCGTCTTTTTGGTGCGGTTATTTTTGCTGGGTTTGTTGTTGCGGCCTCTGCACACCTTTTGTTAGATGATCCCAGGCCTTTGTCTCACGATTTCACAGTATTCATTTCAGAGACAAGGGAGCCTGATTCAACAAATGCGGTGAATGAGAAGCCCGTTACCGAGCAGGCTTCCGGAGAGCCAGTGGCTGTTACAAAACAAGCCAGCCCCTCATCCACCTCCCCCTCAACACCAGGCTTCGCCTCGGGCAAGTGGTACGTGCAGGTTGGCTCGTATTCCAACCGCGGAGCGGCCGAACAGATTCTTAAAAAAATCCGAGCCTCGGGTCAGTTGGCCGTAGTCGTGGTTGTAAGGACACCCGAGGGCACTCGCTATCGGGTTCGAGCAGGCCCTTATTCCGAGCAGCAGGCATGGGCCTACGAGAAAACTTCGCGTTCGATGGGTTACAAGCCCCTAGTGATCAAACCCTAAGATGCTAGCGCTGACCTGGATTGACTGGGTTTTCTTGGTGGTTACCGCGTCATCAACCTTGCTTGCCTTTCTTCGTGGACTGGTTCACGAAGTTCTAGCACTTGCTAGCTGGGTGGTGGCCTTTATTGCCGCAAGCCAGCTTGCAGGATACGCCTCAGAGCCCTTGCCGCATATTTTCACCGAGCCCGTTCGTCTTGCGATGGCGTTTGCCATCGTATTTTTTATTACGCTTTTTATTGGACGATTCGTTTCATACGCTCTGAAAGAATTGGTAGCTGTCTCTGGGGTGCAGGGGTTCAACCGTTTTCTTGGTGCTTTTTTTGGATTTGGGCGAGGCTTGCTTATCATGTCGGTGTTGGCGGTTCTGGCTGCTTTGACGTCATTGCCTTCCGATTCGGCCTGGCAAAATGCTTGGTCAAAGCCTGTGCTTGAGTTGTCGGTTCAAGTCATTTCCTCGTGGTTGCCTAGTTACCTAAGCGATCGCATTGTTGTGGTGTCCTAGCCGTATTCATTTTCTAGGGGTCTTTTATGTGTGGTGTCGTTGGCATTGTCTCGACGAGTGCTGTGAATCAGATGCTTTACGACGCCTTGTTGCTGCTTCAACACAGAGGTCAAGATGCGGCAGGCATTGCAACCGCCCAAGGAAAACGCATCTTTTTATCCCGCGGTAACGGCCTTGTACGTGATGTCTTTCGAACCCGTGACATGCGTAACCTTCTTGGCAATATGGGCATAGGGCATGTACGCTATCCGACGGCTGGCAGTGCAATGAGCGCCGAAGAGGCCCAGCCTTTTTATGTGAACGCGCCTTTTGGAATCGTTCTTGGTCATAACGGAAATCTAACCAATGCGGCCGAACTCCAAGACGACATGTACCGACGTGATCGGCGTCACATTAATACCGAATCCGATTCCGAGGTTTTGCTTAATGTTCTGGCCCATGAACTACAAAGGGCTGTGACAGGCCTAACGCTTGACCCTGACGCGGTTTTCACCGCGGTCGACGCCTTGCATCAGCGCGCCCGTGGCGCCTATGCCTGCGTTGGAATGATTCCGGGTTTTGGGCTTATTGCCTTTCGTGATCCTTATGGTATTCGCCCGTTGGTGCTTGGGCATCAACTTGGGCCCTGCGGTATGGAATACATGCTGGCGTCCGAGTCGGTGGCGCTTGAAGGGCTGGGTTTTCAGCTCGATCGCGATATTGGCGCAGGTGAGTGCATTGTCATTACAGAAGATGGGCAGGTCTTCTCCAAAGTAAGTAAGGTCGGGAAAAATGGACTTCAGCCTTGTGTTTTTGAGTACGTTTACTTTGCCCGACCCGATTCTTTAATTGATGGCGTTTCAGTCTACGAGGCTCGGCTGAAGATGGGTGAAAGTCTGGCGCGGCGCGTACAAGAGGCGTTTCCAAGGGGGGACATCGACGTCGTTGTGCCTGTTCCTGACTCAAGCCGCCCTGCGGCAATGCAGCTCGCGATGAAGCTTGGGCTTTCGTATCGCGAGGGATTTATAAAGAACCGCTACGTTGGCCGCACCTTCATCATGCCGGGTCAAGAAGTAAGACGAAAATCGGTTCGGCAAAAGCTCAATGCCATGAGTTCGGAATTCAAAGACAAGCGGGTTCTTATCGTTGACGATTCGATTGTGCGAGGAACCACCAGCCGAGAGATTGTACAAATGGCGCGTGAGTCGGGGGCGCGAAGTGTTATTTTTGCCTCCGCTGCACCGCCTGTTCGGTTCCCTAATGTTTATGGCATCGATATGCCTACTCGTAACGAACTAATTGCCCATCATCGAAGCGATGAGGAAATCTGTCGAGCCATTGGAGCTGATGCACTGGTCTATCAGGATATTGCCGCCATGAAGGCCGACGTACAGTCATTCAACAGCGCGCTTACAGGCCTTGAGGCTTCATGCTTTGACGGGCATTACATTACGGGCGATGTTTCGACAGATTTGCTTGATCAGCTTGAGACTGCGCGGCGACAGCAGGCAGAGGCCGCATGACGACTCCTAAGTTCGGTTTTCAGACGCGTGCCATTCGAGAGGGCACGACGCGCTCAGAGTTTGGCGAGCATTCCGAGGCCCTTTACCTCACTTCAAGTTTTGTATTTGATGACGCCCAAGAGGCGGCGCGTCGTTTTCAGAATGTTGAGCCAGGCATGGTCTACAGCCGGTTCACTAACCCCTCGGTCCAGATGTTCGAGCAAAGACTTGCCTCGCTTGAGGAAGCCGAAGATTGTGTGGCTACCGCCTCGGGTATGTCTGCCATTCTTGCAGTCTGCCTCGGGCTTTTGAAGTCGGGCGATGAAATTGTTACTACGGGAAGCCTCTTTGGAGCCACCATTCAGCTCTTCGATAATTTCATGGCGAAGTTTGGTGTAGGCATCAAATATGTCGACCTCTCGCGCCCTGAGCAATGGGAATCGGCCATTACTCCGGCCACCCGACTTTTTTATCTTGAAACCCCCTCGAATCCACTGACTCAGGTCGCCGACCTTCAGGCCATTGGCACTATAGCGCGTAAGACGGGCGTGATTACCGTGGCAGACAATTGTTTTTGCACCCCGGCCATTCAGCAGCCCTTAAAGTTTCCTATTGATCTTGTTTTGCACTCTGCAACGAAATATCTCGATGGTCAGGGTCGTGTTCTTGGAGGTGCTGTTGCAGGCCCGAAGGCGCTGGTAGATCAGATTCGCTCGGTGGTCCGAACCTGCGGGCCCTCCATGTCGGCATTTAATGCCTGGGTGTTGCATCGGTCGATGGAAACCCTAGCGCTTCGCATGAAGGCGCACAGTGAGTCGGCTTTGGCCTTAGCCACTTGGCTCGAACAACACCCTTCGGTCGTTCAAGTTTTCTACCCCGGGCTTGCTTCTCACCCTCAGCACGAACTTGCCATGCGTCAGCAGTCTTCCGGAGGCGCCATTGTCTCGTTTGAATTGAAGGCCGATAACGAGGCCCAGGCCCAACAGAAAGCCTTCCGGCTTGTTAATGCCGTGCGTATCTTCTCGCGAACAGGCAACCTTGGGGACACCCGAAGCATCATTACCCATCCAGCGTCCACCACGCATGGACGTATTAGCGAAGAGGCACGCTCACGCGCTGGAATTCGACAGTCTCTTATTCGGCTCGCTGTAGGGCTTGAGACCATTGAAGACCTTCAGGCCGATCTTAATCAGGGGCTTTAGTCTTTCCGTTTGCAAAGCCCCGGACCGAACCTAGGTCGTCGATGAGCCGTCTCTACCTTTCTATTTTTTGTTCCCTTCTTTTTTCTGGGCTTGTAGGTTGTGCAATGACACCTGTTGACCGTTCAAAGAGCGCAAGAGTTGTAATTGAAGAGTCACGGGCCGAAAAAAATCAAAAGGGCTTGTCCGACCTTGCCATTCATGCCATCGGGCTGGTTGGTGTGCCTTATAAATGGGGAGGCAATACCCCAGCAGGGGGCTTTGACTGCAGCGGCCTAGTTGTTTACGTGGCCTATCGGGCCAAGGGCTTGAAGCTTCCTCGTACGGTCATTGAGATGAGTCGTTTTGGTAACGAGGTAGAAGTTGATCAGCGATTGCCAGGCGATTTAATTTTCTTCAATACTACAGGGCACCCGTTCTCTCATGTTGGGATCTATGTTGGAAAGAACCGTTTTGTGCATGCACCCAGTGAAGGGGGTACCGTTCGTATCGAGTCACTGCTTTCGTCCTACTGGGCTCCTCGGCTAACAACCATTCGTCGGCTAGCCAAAAGATAAACCGCTTGCACGCCTACTTGCGTTCGTTCGGCTCTTTCATTCGCCTTAGCCGTCTCTTGTTGAACTGGGTTTTTCTTTGTCATTAATAATGTAAGAATCCGCCGAATAGCGCGGCCCCTTCATAACGGAGACGAAGACGCAGCTAATACCGTTGGTAACCACCATGGTAATGAAAAAAATGAAGGCGCCAAGTAGGGTGTACTCGGCAATGAACATCTGAGAAGTAATCTCGCTATCTGTGCCATGGCGGAGCCAGATACGAATAAGGCACCATGCAAGTCCAAAGGCTAATGTTGTCACTGCGGAGACCTTGGTTAGGCGTTTTAAAATCCACCACTCAAGGCCAGGAGGTGTGTGGGCGTCAGGTGGATGTTTTTGCACAGAGATGCACCGCCTCGCCAATGGCCAGGCATGCTGTAAGCCCCGGCGATTCAATTCCAAAAAGATTAATAAGCCCTGCCAAACCATGATTGCTCGGGCCTTGTAAAACAAAATCGGCTGCGGGGTCTTTCGCGTTTTTCGTAAGTTTGGGCCGAATTCCTGAATACCCAGGTTGTAGTCGATTAGCCTGAAGCGAAGGCCACCAGCGTTGAATAGAGCCTGCAAATGCGGCAAGTTGCTTAGTATTAACGGCGTAATTAAGACTGGGATGAGTAGAGCCAGGAAGACGATGAGGGTCGGCGGGTCCCAGCCACTCCACGTCAGGACCAAACTGAGCCTCGCCTGCAATGTTCAGCGTAAGGTGTGTACCAAGACCACCTGGAACAGGTGCAGGATAGACAAGGTGCTTAAAGGGATGGCTACCTGAAAGGCTGGCGTAGTTACCTTTGGCGAAGTGAACCTCGGGAATATGCTCGGAGGTAAGCCCATCAATACGCCTTGCCACAGCATCCGCGTCAAGTCCCGCGGCATTAACAAGAAGTTGAGTAGTGAGTTTGTGGATTTCATTCGGCCCTACTTGAATGTTGAGCTGCCAGCCCTGACTTGCATGGGCCCCAAGGGCAGAGGCATTGAGAAAGCAGCTTTGCATGACCACATGACTTCGAGCTTTTTCAATGTCACCTTCTAGGGCAAGCATGAGCTCATGGACATCAACAATACCTGTGGAGGGACTAAAAAGCGCGTGACGAGCACGAACCTCCGGTTCCATGGAATGCAGTTCATTTTGTGTAAGCCAGCGCAGGTTTGTTACGCCAGAGTCTTTGGCCCTTGATGCTATCGTATGCAGTGAGGCCTCGTCTTCATCTTGTCCCACAATAAGTTTGCCAAGCCGCCTGTGAGCCACTTGGTGGCTTTGGCAAAAGGCATAAAGAAGCTCTTTGCCGCGAACACACCAGTTGGCTTTGTGAGAGCCCGGGGAATAGTAAATGCCTGCGTGTATCACCCCGCTATTGCGCGAGCTTGTACCCATGCCATGGCGTGCCTGCGATTCAACGACCAGGGTGTCAAGGCCTGACTGTGATAGTGCTCGGCCAATGGCAAGGCCAACCACGCCTGCGCCAATGACAACGGCATCAAGATCAACGCTCTTACCAGTCAATGGCGTTCCCCTGGTAGTCAATGAACCAGGCCTGGGCGCGAGGCTCAAGCGCATCAAGAGCCTTCAGTAAACCTGCCGCAGAGTCTTCGGCTGCGACTGTGGCATGGCCTGATTGAAAGGGGGCTGAGAGCTTTGACGGCACAGTGCCGGGCTGCAAGGCTGCAAAAATAGCCTCGGGGCGTGTACGGTGGGATTCGATTGCAGCGGTTTGCAAGAACATGTTACCCGCCGCCTTCGAGGCCCGGTAGCCATACCAGCCCCCTAGTTTGTTGTCAGACAGGCTACCCACTCGGGCCGAGAGCACAGCAAATAGACAGCGACCCTGACGAGGGAGAAGGTCGATGAAATGTTTAAGAATCAGAGCGCGACCAATGGCATTTACTTGAAAGGCACGCGCAAGCTGGTGTGCATTTAAGGCTGCCAGACGTTTTTCAGGTCCCTGCCCATCGATGGTGAGGACGCCTGTGGCATCGACAATGACAGAGAAAGGCCCGTTACCTTTTTCTTGCATAGCGGCCCGCGCAATGCTTGCCTCGTCCTCTAGAGCGAACCCCTCGTGAGTGGATCGGCCAATGCCCACAACCTGGCTGCATGCGGGGTTCTTCTGAAAAGCTTCGACAAAGGCCGAACCAATGGTGCCTGAGCAACCAAGAACCAGGGCTTTAAAAGGGTGTTCGAAGCTTTGCATTTTTAAGCTATTGTAGGGGGAGTTGCCAAGCCCTTATGTTTAAAGTGCCGCCCGGCTCACAATGTCTTTCGGTTGCAATGAAGTTGTACAAGCGCTCTACAAAGGCTGCATAGCCTACTAATGAAAGTCACGTGAAGACGATGTCATTTCCCCAAGTCTCTGAGCTAACAAAGGTGTGTGATCTTCAATTCTTAGGGCAACCAGGTTCATGACTTGGCCAGGGGCATCGATGGCGATGGTCTGGTCACGCTGCCAGCGGCCATAGGCTGTAAGAAGCTGACCATGAAGCACGGTCTGTTTGTATTTCTTTAAAACATCGGGCCAGATAATTAAATTAATGCTTCCCGTCTCATCTTCCAGAGTGACAAAGACAACACCTTTGGCTGTTCCTGGCCGCTGTCGATGGGTGACAAGACCACTGGCACGAGCCAGTTGCTGATGACCTAGTTTTTGAAGCTCAATGGAAGGCCTACTTTGAAATCGTTCTTTGAGCTCCTGCCGAAGAAGAGCGACTGGATGACGCCCGAGGCTCAGGCCTAGGCTTTGATAGTCGGCGATAAGATTTTGAGCCTCGGTTGGAACAGACAGTAGACCGGCAGTAGGTGGCTCTTGTTCGTGGACGGCATCTTGTAAGACGCCGGGCAGCTGCTCGTGGCCTGTGGCAAGCCAATGGGCCTGATGCCTGTCTTTGGAAAGGCTTTGAAGAGCACCGGCTGCAGCCAGTGCTTGAAGGTCTTGGCGTGATAATTCTGCGCGGTCAGCGAGATTGTTTACAGAACGAAACGCTTCAGCTGCTCGAGCCTGCACGATACGGTTCATAGCGTCTTGGGTTAGATGCGCCACCTGGTGAAGGCCAAGACGTACGGCCCATTTGCCTTGACAGGGTTCAAGGCTTCCAAACACCTGGCTGGTCTGGACATCGACAGGCCGCACTTCAACGCCGTGTGCACGAGCATCTCGAACCAATTGGGCCGGTGTATAAAAACCCATGGGCTGAGCTTTGAGTAGAGCTGCTAAAAAGGCATCGGGGTGGTGACACTTTAGCCAGCAACTCACATAAACCAATAAGGCAAAGCTTGCAGCATGCGACTCGGGGAAGCCGTACTCGCCGAAGCCTTGAATTTGTGCAAACACGCGTTCTGCGAAATCGCGGCTGTAACCGCGGCTTAGCATGCCATCAACAAGCTTCTCTTGAAAAGGACCCAGACTGCCTCGACGTCGCCAGGCCGCCATGGCCCGTCGAAGCTGATCGGCCTCGCCAGCAGTAAAGCCAGCCGCAAGTATGGCCAATTGCATGACTTGCTCTTGAAAAATAGGTACACCGAGGGTGCGCTCCAGGGCCTGCTTCACCGAAGGACTTGGGTAGTCCACCGGCTCAAGGCCCTGGCGTCGTCGTAGGTAAGGGTGGACCATTCCCCCTTGAATGGGGCCAGGCCTCACAATGGCCACTTCAATCACCAGGTCGTAAAAGCACCGAGGTTGAAGCCGAGGCAGCATGCTCATTTGAGCGCGTGACTCAATTTGAAAGACTCCAAGGGTGTCGGCCGCAGAAATCATGGCGTAGGTGGCAGGATCTTCGGCAGGAATATCTTGCATGGCCATGGGCTTTGTACCCAGTGGCCTATCGGGATGTTGCTTCTGGCCCACAAAAACCAGCGCATGGGCAATGGCAGACAGCATGCCCAAGGCCAGCACATCCACCTTCAATAAGCCCAGGGCATCAATATCGTCTTTGTCCCATTGAATAACACTGCGCTCGGCCATGCTGGCGTTTTCGGTAGGCACAAGGTCGTGCAGGCTGTAGCGTGCAATAACAAAACCACCAACATGCTGAGATAAATGTCGTGGAAATCCCATAAGTTGGTTACTTAAGGACGCCCATTGTTCGAGCTGTGTATCGCTAGGAATGGGAATAATCTTTTCGGTACCAGTTTCTAATTCTTTGTCTTTTAAAGACTGTGCAAGACCTTGAGTCAGACTTTCCTTTAAGCCTTCTGCGCTCATTTGTTTTCCATCCCACCAGCTTCGACCTTTGGCCGCAAGGTCGACAAGATGACTTGGAATGCCCAGAGCCTTACCCGAGTCACGTAACGCCGAACGTGGGCGGTAACGTACCAGTGCGGCTGCAAGGGCAGCGCGCTCGCGACCGTATTTGCCGTAGATGTATTGAATAACTTCTTCGCGTCGATGATGTTCAAAGTCCACATCAATGTCGGGAGGTTCGTTGCGCTCTTTGGAAATGAAACGTTCAAAGAGCATATTCATGCGTGATGGGTCAACCTCGGTAATGCCCAGGCAGTAGCAGACGGCAGAGTTTGCCGCCGAACCCCGACCCTGGCATAAAATGCCGCGCGACCGGGCAAAGGCCACAATGTCGTATACCGTTAGAAAGTAGGGCTCATAGCTCAGCTCGTGAATAAGCTCAAGCTCGTGTTCAATTTGTTGCCGAACTGCAGCGGGAAGGCCTTGCGGATGACTTGATTCGGGATAGCGCCGACGAATGCCATCTTCCGTTAAGTGACGAAGCCATTGCCTGGGCGTTAGTCCTGCTGGAACGATTTCATCGGGGTATTCGTAGCGCAGTTCATCAAGCGAGAAATGGCATTGTTCTGCAAGGGCAAGACTTGCCTGCATAAGGGCATGGGGATAAAGCTGTGCGAGCCTGTGTTTTGGCCTAAGGTACTGCTCGGCATTTACAGCAAGTTTTTGACCAAGCTTTACAATTGGCTCGCCAAGGCGAATGGCTGTAAGCATATCGGCAAGGGGCTTGTCTTTACGACGATGCATCACCACATCGCCCGCAGCGACCAATGGCAGACGTAGCAAGCCCGCAAGATCTTCAAGCTCATAAAGCCAGTGCTTGTCATCGGACTTAAGGTGTCGAACATAGCCCAGGGCCAGTCCAGCTCCCCAAAGACTTTTAAGCCACTGGCCTGCACTTAATAGAGCCTCGGCTGTAAAAGGGGTGGGCTGGCTTAAGACGCTCGTAGAGGTTTCAGCTGAACAAAAGACCTCGTCCTTGAGGGGCTGCGAGCGAGAAAGTTGAGGGCTCCAGAGGGCGAGTGTGTTGGCAAGGCTGAGACTTTTTAACTGCTCACGTCTTAAGCTGTAATGACCTTTGTCGCTAGACTGACGCGACAGGCTAATAAGTCGACAGAGTTCGCGCCAGCCCTCGCGGTTCTTAACCAGTAGGGTTAGCCGACCGGGAAGATTGCTAAGTTCAAACTGACTTCCGTGAATAAGCTTGAGGCCAAGAGCCTTGGCTGCTAAATGAGCCCGTACCGAGCCACTAACCGTTGCCTCGTCTGTCAGTGCAAAGGCCTTGTACCCAAGTTTATGAGCACGAGCAACCAGGTCTTCGGGGTGAGAGGCCGCCTTAAGGAAACTGAAGTTCGAGCGGCAGACCAGTTCAGCATAGTCCATAGAACCTTAGCCAAAAAAGCCGTGAAGAAACCATTGGTGTGCCGGTGTGCGGTAGACCCAGACCATTTGTTGCTGACCCGTTTGAGCAACGAAGTAGTCACGCTGCAGCGGTTCCTCGGACCACCATTCGGCTTCAATACGTTCAGGTCCTAAGGTGAGCTCAAGGGCCTGACCCTGGTAGTGGGGCCGATGGTTTTGCACCTTAAGAGGCAAAGGTAAATCTAAGAGCCAGCTTGGCCGAAGAAGGTCGAAGCCTTGTGAATTGATTTTTATAGGGGTGTCATTGTGTGCCGTACCGTTATTTGCCAGCGTAAAAGCCCTGGATTTATGTTGATTGTGTTGCTTGGCCTTGGCTGCTCCCTTGACTCGAAGACCTAGAGCTTTAAATGTCATGGCGTCTTCGGGTCGGTAGCTATTCTGAAGCTCGGGCTGTAAAAGTCCTTCGTGACCAAGCCGCTCATAAAGTCGTTCAGCAAGGCTTTGCAGGCTTTCTGACTGGCTGACAGGCCCTGGGAAGAGGCTGTTTGACTGGTTATGAATAGGCTCGGAGCTTAAAACTTCAAGCCCAATGCTATAAACTGCTAGCTGAAGGGACTGGTGCTGTAGTTTTTCCTGCCAGAGCTTTTGAAGCTGCAAAAGATCTTGGCTAGGCTGAGCGAGGTGGAGTTCTAAGGTTTGGCTGGCTTTTCGTCCTTGACCCAGAATAAACCTTGCCTGGGTAAGGCCATGTTGTTTTGTCTTCAGCCAGCCTAGGGTCTCGTGTAAAAGCAGCTTACTGGCTTGCACCAGAAGCTTAGAAGAGTCGGTGGGCACAATAAACTCTTGCCATTGAAGAAAGTGCTCAAGGGGCTTAAGGGGCGTGCGAGGGTCGGCGACATAACCCAGTGCCTGGTCAATGACTTTTAAAACTATTGGCCCTTCTTTGCCTAGCCTTTGGGCAAGTCCTGCTCGCGGCAGTTTAAGAACCTCGCCAAGGTTTTGTATGCCAATGGACTTTAAAAATTGGGCACAGCATTCAAGCTCGTCAATGGTATGAATGGGCAGCCTCGATAACAGGGTTTCAGCGTCCTGAAGGTTTGAGACTTCTGCCATGTCGGGCCAAGCTCTGCCACGGAGTTGTTGATAGTAGGCAAGCCATTCAGCAGCCCGTGGGGTGGGGGCATGAGCAAGAAAAAGGGAAGGTGAATGATTTTCGCTCTGAAGCTGATAAAGACCTTTCACGAGTTTGTCTTGAAGGCGTGCAAGCCCACCCCAGAGTCGAAGGCATCGGCTAACCTCGAGCAGAATGCCTTGATGTCTTTGAGTAAGGCAGACTTCGGGCGTAAATTGCAGAGCCCACTGGCCCATACGCTCCACGTTCTCCAGCTGCCCCTGAGGTTTTATATATGGGTCCTGCCCTGTGGGGCTTGACCTTTTGTAGGCAAGACTTTTAAGAGAACTGTGTTGCGCTGATGGAGGGCAGTGCGGTGGTAGGAGGCAGGCGATCCAGAGCATGGCTAATGCCTTGCATTTGAGCGGTTTGCAGCTGAGGGTGAGCGTTTAGACGGTTAAACCCAAGTGCAGGATGCTTGGGTTGCTGACCAGAGTGTTTGGAGTTACGCGTCAGGCTTTGCATGGCAGGGTGCGCAATAGGCAGATTGACCAAGATAGGATTGAGTTGTACAGGACCCCGCCGCTTAATAATTTGTACTGAAAGCCCCGGGTATTGGCGTGGCAAAAGGCAAAGCCTTAGCGGTGCAGGCGAAGGGTTGTTCTGTGCTGCCCAAGGTCGAAACAAAAAGACTGGGCCTTCGGCGGTACGTGAGGCCAGTTGAAAACGCCGCAACGATTCATGACGACTAGGCTCGTCGACCCATGCTAAAAGAGCACCAAAGGCGTTGGAACTTAGGGTCTGTTCGAAGGCCCAAAGACGGTCGGAGGTGTTCTGGGTGCGCACAATAAGAATGGATTCGGCTGAAAGCCCAAGCGAAGAAAGTGCGGGAGCGTAGGGCATATGAGGCGGTGCCAAGAAGATAATTTTCTTTTTTTGCTGCGCGAGCAGCCCAAGTGCAGGAGCAAGAAGGCGCATCTCGCCAATACCAAGAGCCCTTACCAAGAGTTCTGTAAGACAGCCACGTGGCCAGCCTTGGCCTGGTAGCTGTTGATTAAGTTCCATATGCCCTGTGTTAAGGCTTGCTTGTTGCCCGGGTGCCAGGCTTGTCGTGCCAAGATTTTCTGCCCGCCAGATTCGAGGCTCTTGACGAAGCAGGCTATGAATGGCCTCGTGCTTCATTGTAAAAGCCTAGCCTTAAAGCCCCGACCTGGGATTGCGAATAACGCCAACAGCCAGGCCCTCGATGGCTAAAAAGTCTTGGCTAGGATCGACCACAATGGGTTCAAAGTCGGGGTTTTCAGGAAGCAGAACAATTTTTTTTCCGTCCCGTTTGAATCGTTTAACGGTGACGTCTTCTTCCAGGCGAGCCACCACAATTTGGCCGTCGCGGGTTTCAGAAAGACCGCCTGGAAGTCTTTTAACTGCTAAAAGATCGTCGTGAAGAATGCCCGCATCGCGCATGCTCATGCCGCGAACCTTAAGAAGATAGTCGGGGGTCATGGGAAAGAGCTGCGGGTCGATTTGGTACTGAGCTTCGAGATGCTCTTGGGCAAGAATGGGCGAGCCTGCTGCAACACGTCCGACTAAAGGAATGCTGAGTTGATCGGCAATGTTTTTGGCCGTGCTGGTTAATGCTGCAGTGGCGCTGCTGTGCTTTGCATTTGAGATGAGGCGAATACTGCGTGAGGCACCTGGCACCATAGAAATGGCCCCCTTTTTGGCCAGCGCCTTCAGGTGTGTTTCGGCAGCGTTGGGCGATTTAAAACCCAGGGCCGAACAAATATCAAGTCGGGTAGGAGGGAAGCCCGTGTCTTCGATATGCTTAGCAATGAAACGAAGTATCTCGTTTTGGCGTTCGGTAAGGAGCTGCATGTATACCCTTTCAGTGCTGTTTTTTTATACAGTAATCGTTTCTGGTCTTTTTCGCAACTTCTTCTTATCCTTTCTTAATTGATCACCTCTTTTTATGTCTCAAGTTCAAGACCCTTCTTCCGGCCTGCCGCCCCAGTCTTCGAATGGGTACTTTGTCTTTTTTGAGCGTTTGCCTGTCTCGGCTTTTACGATCGTTATGGGTTTTTCTGGCCTGGCGCTTGTCTGGGTTAAGGCTTATCAAATTTCCTGGCTACCCGAATTTTCTCAGTTCATGGCAAATACCACCGGTTTATTGGCATTTGTCTTGTTTGTCTTATTTGTACTTTCTTATTTGAATAAATGGGTTCGTTATCCTGACTTGGTTAGGGCGGAATGGCTTCATCCGGTTAAATCTTCTTTTTTCGCTACGGTGCCAGTTTCATTAGCTCTTTTGGCTACGGTTGCTGTTGGACAGTTTGCCCCTTTGGCGTTACCGCTTTGGGTATTGGGTGCTGTGTTGCAGGTGTTCGTTATGATTTTGGTGCTCAATGCCTGGATTCACAGAGAGGCGTTGCAACCTGTTCATGCAAGTCCAGTCTGGTTTATTCCAGCTGTTGCTAATGTTGTGATTCCTTTAGCTGGCGTGCCTTTAGGCTATCTTGAGCTCTCGTGGTGGTTCTTTGCTGTAGGAATGCTTTTTTGGGGTGTTTTACTAACTTTGGTTCTGGCAAGACTTCTTTTCATTCAGCCATCGTTTCCTGAGCCACTTGTTCCTACGTTTTGTATTTTTCTTGCTCCACCAGCGGTTGGATTGGTTTCGTGGGTGTTACTTACTAAGCAATATGCTGATGGTCGATCTTTGGACATTGTTGGACATCTTTTGTTTGGGATTGCAATCTTTTTTGCAATTTTTCTTTTAAGCCAAACTCGCCGTTTTGTTCAGATTCCTTTTTACTTGTCGTGGTGGGCATTCTCTTTTCCGACTGCCGCCTTTGCAATGGCTTGCTTAGTTTATTTGGGTTTTACAGCTCACCCCGTAATGACAGCCCTGGCAGCTACCTCTGTAGCCTTGACAACAGCCCTTATTTTTTGGCTCTTTCTAAGAACAGCCTGGGCAGTTCTCAAAAGAGATTCCAAGCTTATTGAGTAACTTTTCCGTTGCTTTTACATTCCTGCATAGTTTGGTCCTCCCCCTCCTTCTGGGCTTATCCAGACTATGTTTTGATTAGGGTCTTTAATATCGCAGCTCTTGCAGTGAATACAGTTTTGGGCGTTGATACGAAGTTGGGCGCCATTACCGGGTGCCACCACAGGCTGACTTTGATCGTTCAGGTATTCATATACTCCCGCCGGGCAGTATCGCGCCTCAGGTCCCGCGTATCGGGTCAGGTTGAGGGCGACAGGCACCGTGTTGTCTTTTAAGGTCAGGTGCGCAGGCTGGTTCTCTTCATGATTGGTGTTCGATAAAAAGACTGACGACAACCGATCAAACCGAAGCACACCGTCGGGCTTGGGGTAAGCAATGGGGCTGTGTTGATCTGCAGGTTCAAGGTAAGCATGGTCAGGCTTACGGTTGTGAAGTGTCCAGGGGGCACGTCCACCGAATAAGGTCTGGTCAATGCCCACCAGCAGGGTTCCAAGCCATAGGCCTTTCGACATGGCAGGCTTGAAGTTGCGAGCCTTATAAAGTTCGTCATAAAGCCAGCTGGCCTTAAAGGCTTTCGGGTAATCGGTGAGCAAGGCCGGAGGGGCTGGTTGTTGAAAGGCCTGCACACAAGCTTCGGCAGCCAACATGCCCGTCTTAATGGCGGCGTGACTTCCCTTAATACGTGAAGCATTTAAGAAGCCTGCCTCACAACCAATAAGGGCACCGCCTGGGAAAATAAGTTCGGGCAGGCTGTTTAGGCCACCAGCGGTTATGGCCCTTGCTCCATAACCAATACGCTTGCCTCCTTCTAGTGTCTTACAAATAGAAGGATGCGACTTAAGCCTTTGGAATTCTTCAAAGGGTGAAAGCCAAGGGTTTCGATAGTTCAAACCAACGACAAGCCCAATCGCCACCTGCTGGCTGTTTAAGTGATAAAGAAATGAGCCGCCGTAGGTTTGATTGTCCAATGGCCAGCCTGCGGTATGTACGACCAGCCCTGGCTTAGATTGCCCGGGGGGGACCTGCCAAAGCTCCTTTATACCAATGCCGTAACTTTGTGGGTCGGCATGACGGTTTAGGTTAAAGCGTTCAACTAGCTGACGACCCAGATGGCCGCGAGAGCCTTCGGCAAATAAGGTGTAGCGGGCCCTTAGCTCCATACCGGGCTGAAACTGATCGGTAGGCTTGCCATCTTTACCTGTGCCCATGTTGCCTGTAGCGATGCCACAGACCTCCCCTTCGGAGTTATAGAGTATTTCGGCCGCGGCAAAGCCTGGATAAATTTCAACACCCAGTGCCTCAGCCTGCTGCCCAAGCCATTTCACAAGGTCGCTTAGACTTGCAATGTAATTACCGTGATTCTTAAAGCAAGACGGTAAGATCGCTGTGGGCAAGCGGGTTTGGCCAGTTTCTGAAAGAAATAAGAACTGATCTTCGGTGACAGGTGTATCTAAAGGCGCGCCTTGTTTTTCCCATTCTGGTAGGAGTTCTTGCAGGCCACGGGGGTCAATCACCGCGCCCGACAGAATATGACCGCCAATTTCTGCAGCTTTTTCTACGAGGCAGACAGAGAGCTCGGTACCTAAAGCCTGGCTGAGCTGTTTAGCGCGAATGGCTGATGCGAGACCGGCGGGTCCACCCCCAACAATCACAATGTCGTAGTCAACGGCATCTCTTTCCATAGCAATCCTCTACACTACAAATTATTTTTTAATTTTAGCGGTCGATCGCGTTCTTATTTCTTAAATCAGCGGTTTTAAGCTTGAAATAAACGAAAAGCACCGTGGGAGCTTTGGTATGAACAAAATTTATCCTGATGCGCATTCGGCATTGCATGATTTCCTTAAGGACAACATGACTATTGCTGTTGGCGGTTTTGGCCTTTGTGGTATTCCTGAGGCACTTATTGAGGCTGTGCGTCAGCTTGGCGTGAAAGGGTTGACAGCTATTAGTAACAATGCTGGTGTTGATGGTAAGGGGCTGGGGACGCTTTTGGAGACTCGCCAAGTTAAAAAAATGATCTCCTCGTATGTCGGTGAAAACAAAGAGTTTGAGCGCCAGTTTTTGGCAGGTGAGCTTGAGCTTGAATTTACCCCTCAAGGCACACTTGCCGAAAAGCTAAGAGCAGGCGGCTGTGGTATCCCCGCTTTTTTTACGCGAACGGGTGTGGGCACGGTGGTGGCCCAGGGCAAAGAGACTCGTGAGTTCAACGGTGAGACCTATTTAATGGAGCGAAGCCTGACTGCCGACGTTTCCTTGGTTAAGGCGTGGAAGGCGGATAAGGCGGGCAACCTTGTTTATCGCTACACATCACGTAACTTCAATCCGAATGTGGCTATGGCAAGTAAAATGACAGTGGCCGAAGTGGAAGAAATTGTGGAGAACGGCAGTCTTCATCCTGATGAGATTCATACCCCAGGCATTTTTGTGCGACGTCTTGTTTTGAATGCGCACCCCGAGAAGACCATTGAAAAAGTCATCACGCGGCAGGAGGCTCAGTCATGAACACGCAAACTAGTCAGTGGACCCGGGAGCAAATGGCAGCGCGCGCTGCTCAAGAGCTGCGAGACGGTTTTTATGTAAACCTGGGTATTGGTATTCCCGGTCTGGTGGCCAACTACGTGCCCCCTGATATGGAAGTTTGGTTGCAGTCTGAAAACGGGCTGCTGGGGATTGGTCCCTTTCCGCTTGAATCAGAAGTGGATGCCGATATCATTAATGCAGGTAAACAGACCGTAACGACGCTTCCAGGCTCGGCGATTTTTTCAAGCGCTGACTCGTTTGGAATGATTCGCGGTGGACATATCGACCTTGCCATTCTTGGTGCCATGCAGGTCTCTGAAAAAGGGGACCTTGCAAACTGGATGATTCCTGGAAAGATGGTGAAGGGGATGGGTGGGGCTATGGACCTGGTGGCTGGCGTATCAAAGGTCATCGTCATCATGGAACACACTGCCAAAAAGTCTGACGGTGGCATGGACTATAAGATTTTGAAGGAATGCAGTCTGCCTCTTACCGGTGTGGGCGTGGTTGACATGATTATTACTAACCTAGGCGTCTTCGAGGTTCAGCGCCATGGGCTCGCTGTTCTTGAGATGGCACCTGGGGTGACTGAAGAAATTATTTGCGAGCAGACGGCCTGTCCGCTTCATTTTTAATTAATGGCCTGGGGTTTGTGTGCCTAAATTTGTATTTGTAACGGGTGGTGTTGTTTCGTCCCTTGGAAAGGGTATTGCCTCGGCGTCTATTGGCACCCTATTAGAGTCACGTGGGTTAAAGGTCACCATTATTAAGATGGATCCCTACCTTAATGTGGATCCCGGCACTATGAGCCCGTTTCAACATGGCGAGGTGTTCGTAACGGAAGACGGGGCTGAAACTGACCTTGACCTTGGTCATTACGAGCGGTTTCTTGATGCTCGGATGCGTAAGCTGAATAACTTCACGACCGGGCAAATTTATGATGGTGTGCTTCGTAAGGAGCGTCGTGGCGAGTACCTTGGTAAGACGGTACAGGTCATTCCTCACATTACGAACGAGATCCAAGATTTCATTCTTCGCGGCGCCCGAGCGGGCACCCCCGAGGAAGTGGATGTCGCCATTGTGGAAGTGGGCGGTACAGTGGGAGATATTGAGTCTCTACCTTTTCTTGAGGCCATTCGTCAGCTCAGTATTCGACAGGGCCGCTCAAGCAGTTGCTTTATCCATCTCACGCTCGTGCCATTTATTCCATCTGCAGGCGAGTTAAAAACCAAGCCGACACAGCACTCTGTTCAGAAGTTGCGTGAAATTGGTATTAGCCCCCATCTTCTTCTTTGTCGAGCCGACCGAATTATTCCAGAAGACGAACGTGACAAAATTTCACTTTTTTCGAATGTGCCTCCTGAGGCTGTCATTTCGGTGGCTGATGTCGATAGCATTTATCGCATTCCCAGAATGCTTTGGGAGCAGTCGGTTGATCAACAAATTCTTGACTGCTTGGCGATGCCCTCAAGGCCGCCGGCCGACCTTCATATCTGGGATGACCTGGTTGAAAGGATAGAGAACCCACAGGTAACGATTCGTGTTGCCATGGTGGGCAAGTACGTTGACTTAACGGAGTCTTACAAGTCGCTCACTGAAGCGCTTGTTCATGCGGGTCTGCATACGCGGTCACGCGTCCAAATCGATTACATCGACTCCGAAGAGCTTGAGCTGCACGGCGTGGATATTCTTGCAGCCTATCAGGCCATTTTGGTGCCTGGCGGGTTTGGGCAGCGCGGTGTTGAAGGGAAAATTCTGGCTATACGCTATGCCCGTGAGCGAAAAATTCCTTACCTGGGTATTTGTCTTGGTCTTCAGCTTGCAGTGGTTGAGTTTGCACGTCATGTGGCTGACTTAAGTCAGGCCAATTCCACCGAGTTCATGCCAACCACACCCGAACCTGTTATTGCACTCATTACGGAATGGACCGCAGCCGATGGAAGCGTTCAAAGCCGAACTGAGAGCTCCGAACTGGGTGGGTCCATGCGACTTGGCGCTACATGCTGCCCGGTACAACCCGGCACTCGCGCCCATGCTATTTATGGAGCCGAGGTTAACGAGCGACACCGTCATCGCTACGAGGTGAACAATCTATTCAAAGACCAACTGAAAAAGTCGGGTCTTGTGATTAGTTCAGAAACACCCATAGAGTCTTTGGTTGAGATGATCGAGTTGCCCTTGTCTTCGCACCCCTGGTTTATGGCGGTTCAGTTTCACCCCGAGTTCACCTCGACGCCAAAGAAGGGTCATCCGCTCTTTATTTCCTATATTCAGGCGGCACTTCACCAGCTGAAGGAAATTGCCTAATGGCTGCTTTCCCAGCCATTGACCTGAGCGGATTTCGGGCGGGTCTTGGCCGCCCTTTTTTCCTTATTGCAGGCCCCTGCGTGGTGGAGTCCGAGGCCTTGCAATTGGAGACGGCGGGAAGGCTTAAAGAGATCTGCGCCGAGCTTGGTATTCCGTTTATTTTTAAGTCAAGCTATGACAAAGCAAATCGGTCGTCGGGTTCCTCCTTTCGTGGACTTGGTCGCGATCAGGGCCTAGCCATATTGCAATCTGTTCGCGAGACCCTTGGCCTGCCAGTTCTCACAGATGTGCATACTGAGCAAGAGGTGCCTGAAGTGGCCCAGGTTGTCGATGTACTTCAGACGCCCGCCTTCTTGTGCAGGCAGACCGACTTTATTCGAGCCGTGGCCCAAAGCGGTAAGCCTGTGAACATCAAGAAAGGCCAGTTCCTGGCGCCACAGGACATGATTCAGGTGATGAACAAGGCCAAGGCGGCCGCCCGCGAAGCGGGGTTATCGGAAGATCGGTTTATGGCCTGCGAGCGGGGTGTGAGTTTCGGTTACAACAACTTAGTCAGTGACATGCGTAGCCTTGCCATCATGCGGCAGACGAATTGCCCAGTGGTCTTTGATGCCACGCATTCGGTTCAGTTGCCGGGTGGGCAGGGTACGAGCAGTGGTGGGCAACGAGAATTTGTTCCTGTTCTTGCCCGAGCGGCCATTGCGGTTGGGGTTGCAGGTCTATTCATGGAAACCCATCCCAACCCCGAGAAGGCCCTGTCCGACGGGCCCAATGCCGTACCGCTTGCAAAGATGAGAGGGCTCCTAGAGCAACTTGTTGCGCTTGATCGGGTAACAAAATCCTCCGCTTTTTTAGAGCATGATTTTTAAGGCGCCTTAAGTTTCTTTAAGGCTTGAATTTTTACGCCGAGCCCGAAGCTTATTGTTCTTCGCGTGTTGTGCACAAAGATTAAAAATTAAGGGAGAAAGAAATGGCAGCAATTGTTGATTTGGTGGGCCGAGAGATTCTCGATAGTCGAGGCAACCCCACAGTTGAGTGCGACGTTCTTTTAGAGACCGGTGTTATGGGTCGCGCCTCGGTGCCCAGCGGTGCATCCACGGGAAGCCGTGAGGCGGTGGAGCGTCGAGATGGTGATGCAACCCGGTATCTGGGTAAGGGTGTGCGCAAGGCCGTTGAGGCCATTGGCACCGAGATCGCCGAAGCGCTTATGGGGCTTGATGTCTCCGAACAGGCTTTTATTGACAAAACCCTGATTGAGCTTGATGGCACCGAGAACAAATCTAGGCTTGGGGCCAATGCGCTTCTGGCAACCTCCATGGCGGTTGCCAAGGCGGCTGCCGATCAGGCGGGCCTGCCGCTCTATCGCTACTTTGGGGGCTCTGGGCCCATGGCGCTTCCTGTTCCCATGATGAACGTGGTGAATGGTGGTGCGCATGCCAACAACAACCTTGACCTTCAAGAGCTCATGATTATTCCGGTAGGGGCACCGTCGTTTCGTGAGGCCTTGCGCTATGGCGCCGAGGTCTTTCATGCCTTGAAAAAAATTCTTCATGACCAAGGGGTCTCAGTTGCTGTTGGCGATGAAGGTGGTTTCGCGCCAAGCGTGAAGAGCCACGAGGCGGCCATTCAAATGATTCTGCAGGCCATTGAAAAGGCAGGCTACGAGCCAGGACGTGAAATTGCCCTGGGTCTTGACTGCGCAAGCTCCGAGTTTTACAAGGACGGTCAATACCAGCTCGAGGGCGAGGGACTGACACTCTCAGCCCAGGGTTTTGTTGATTTACTTGAAACCTGGTGCGACAAGTACCCCATTATTTCCATCGAAGACGGCTGCGCCGAGAATGACTGGGATGGCTGGGCACTTCTAACAAAAGCCCTGGGCCAAAAGGTTCAGCTGGTGGGCGACGACCTCTTCGTTACGAACACCAAAATTCTGTCCGAGGGCATTAAGAAAGGGGTTGCGAACTCCATTCTTATTAAGATCAATCAAATTGGGACACTGACAGAAACCTTTGCCGCCATCGAGATGGCAAAGACTGCACGGTACACGGCGGTTGTCTCGCATCGCTCGGGCGAGACGGAAGACAGCACCATTGCCGACCTTGCTGTGGGTACGAATGCCTTGCAAATCAAAACAGGCTCACTGTCTCGTTCGGACCGCATGGCTAAGTACAACCAGCTCCTGCGTATCGAGGAAGACCTTGCGGGGTCGGGTCACTACCCTGGCCTTGCTGCTTTTTATCAGCTCAATCCTGGTCGCCTCGTAAGTTTCGGGGCATAATCGGCGCATGTTTGCAGCTGCCCAGCAAAGACTTCCCTCAGTACGTACCTGGCTTATCGTTGGCCTGTTAAGCCTCCAGCTTCCCTTGTGGTTTGGTGATGGTGGCTGGGTTGAGGTTTGGCGTATGGAACGGCAGGTTCAGAATCTAGCTTCCGAGCTTGTTCATAAAGAGCATCGCATTGCCGAGCTTCAGGCGGAGCTTAAAGATCTTCGCCATGGTTTTGTCACAGCAGAGGAACGTGCGCGGTTTGAGCTCGGATTGCTTAAACCCGGTGAGACATTCCTACAGTACCATCCAGCGCGATAAGTTCTGCTTTAAAAAGTTTTGCTCTGTCAATGTAGCCAGCGGCTGCCTGGCGAATCATTTCGATTTCCTCGGGTTTGAGTTCGCGAACAACCTTGGCAGGTGACCCAAGCACCATGCTCCCGTCTGGAATAACGGTGTTTCCGGTGACCAAGGCCCCGGCACCAATAATGCAATGGCGCCCCACTATGGCTCCATTTAAAACAATGGCCTGCATGCCGATAAGCGATTCGTCACCAATGGTGCAGCCATGCAGCATAGCCTGATGCCCAACCGTGACATGTTTCCGGATGATAAGAGGATGTCCTGTGTCGGTGTGCAGCACTGAACCCTCTTGAATATTGGAACCCTCACCGAGCTCAATGAGGTCATTGTCGCCGCGCAGGCTGCTGTTAAACCAAATGCTACTGTTTTCGTGCAAGGTCACTTTGCCGACAACCACTGCGCCGGGGGCGATAAAGACAGAGGCATGAACTTGAGGTTTTTGTTGACCAAGCTGAAATAAAGGCATAACAGACAAGAACGCAATACGCGCCGAAATTTAAAGACAATAGGACCATGGTGCCACAAGATATCAACGTTGACTTGCATATGCATTCCACCGCCTCCGACGGCGTGGTGCCAGCTGGCGAACTCGTTGAGCGTGGCCTAGCGAATGGACTTCAACTCATGGCACTGACCGACCATGACACCATCGACGGCCTTGCCCAGGCGCGTGAGGCGGCGCTGGACTGTCAGCTTGGCTTTCTTAATGGGGTTGAAATCTCGGTAAGTTGGGGTGGGGAGACCTTGCATTTGGTGGGTCTCGGCTTTGACCCTGCAAAGGGGCCTCTGGCCTGCGAGTTGGCGCAACTTCAGGTCAGACGCCGCGAACGTGCTGTTGAGATGGACGCTGGGCTCCAGGCCTATGGTTTGCTTTCTGTCCTTGACGACGCCATGGCGTATGTAGGCAACCCCAACCTCGTTGGGCGAACCCATTTTGCGAGGGCCTTGGTCGCTCGAGGGGTCTGCCATCATGTTCAAGAAGTCTTCGATCGGTTTCTTACTCCGGGTAAGCCTGGCTATGTGCCCGGTCAATGGGCAACCCTTTCAGAGGCTATGGGGTGGATTCATGCATCGGGGGGCATTTCGGTTCTCGCCCATCCTGCTCGTTACCGTTTAACGGAGACGGGTCGATGGGCACTTTTACAAGAATTTATGGCCCTGGGTGGCGGTGTTATTGAAGTGTCCACGGGCAGTCACAGCCTGGATGACACCCAACGCTACCGACAAATTTCTGTGGAATTGGGTTTAAAGGCATCGCGCGGCAGCGACTTTCATAGCCCGACCGAAAGCCGTTGCGATGTGGGTGCGGCACCTGTCTTGCCCGACGGCTGTGACCCGGTTTGGGCAGGCTGGCCCGTCCACAAATTTTCTGGGTTGCACTGGTAGAATCTAACGCTATGTATCCCCAACGCGTCCTCTCGGGCATGCGTCCAACGGGCGCCTTGCATCTTGGTCACTACCACGGGGTGCTCAAAAACTGGGTTCGTCTTCAGTCTGAATACGAATGTCTGTTTTTTGTTGCCGATTGGCATGCACTTACTACCCATTACGACACTCCCCAAATGGTGAGTGAGAATGTTTGGCAAATGGTGATTGACTGGCTTGCAGCCGGTATCGATCCAAGTCAGGCTACTCTCTTTATTCAGTCGCGCGTTCCGGAGCACGCTGAACTGCACTTACTTCTGTCCATGTGCACCCCACTTGGCTGGCTTGAGCGAGTGCCCACCTACAAAGATCAGCAAGAACGGCTTTCCGAGAAAGATCTCTCAACCTATGGTTTTCTTGGATACCCTCTGCTTCAGTCAGCCGACATCCTTATTTACCGGGCTGGCCATGTACCCGTTGGGGAAGATCAAGTGCCCCATGTCGAACTCACACGCGAACTCGCACGTCGGTTTAATCATCTCTATGGACGCGAGCCCGATTTTGAATTGAAGGCGGAAGAGGCGGTAAAGAAACTCGGCTCCAAGCGCGCGCGGCTAGTTCGTGAGCTGCGTACTCGCTACACAGAGCAGGGCGACGAGCCCGCCCTTGAGCAGGCCAAGGCCGTACTTCAAGAGGCGCAAAACCTAACGCTTGATGATCGCGAGTTGTTGTTTGGATACCTTGAAGGTGCCCGGCGTCTTATTCTTGTTGAGCCTCAGGCCCTGCTCACTGAGGCCTCTCGACTCACAGGGCTTGATGGCCAGAAGATGAGCAAAAGCTACAACAACACCATTGGTCTGCGAGAGGACACCGATTCGGTGGTGAAGAAAATTAGAACCATGCCAACGGACCCAGTACGGGTACGACGATCGGACCCGGGAAACCCCGAGAACTGCCCAGTATGGACGCTTCATAATGTTTACACGACCGACGAACAGCGCGACTGGGCCGGCCGCGGGTGTCGTTCAGCCGGTATTGGCTGCCTTGAGTGTAAGCAGCCGGTTATTGACGCTGTTCTTGCTGAGCAGATCATTTTTAATGAACGTGCAAGGCACTACCTCGAGGAGCCCGATTTAGTGAAGAATATCGTGGCCGATGGCTGTGAAAAGGCAAGAGACCTTGCCAAGCAGACCATGCGCGATGTTCGTGAGGCGATGGGCTTAAGCTACTAATGCAAACGGTTTAAAAGGACAACCTAACCCATGACTTTTTCTGTCTCTGGAAGCTTCGTGGCCATTGTTACCCCAATGACCGAAGATGGTCTGCTCGACCTTCCTGCTTACGAGGCCCTTATTGAATGGCACATCGAGCAGGGCACCGACGCGATTGTGTCTGTTGGGACAAGTGGTGAGTCCCCAACTGTGAATGTTGAAGAGCATCTTCAGCTCATAGAGACCGCAGTTAAAACGGCGGCGGGGCGAATTCCTGTGATTGCTGGCACGGGCGCCAATTCAACGGCTGAAGCGGTGGAGCTTACTCAAGAGGCTCAGCGTCTTGGTGCCGATGCCAGCCTGCAGGTTGTGCCTTACTACAACAAGCCCACACAGGCAGGGTTGTATGAGCATTTTCGTGCCATTGCAGAAGCTTGTGATTTACCCATTATTCTTTATAACGTTCCTGGTCGAACGGTGGCTGACCTGCAGACCGAGACTACCGTAAAGCTTGCGCAGATTCCGAATATTGTAGGCATTAAAGACGCGACTGGAAACATTGAGAGGGGGCAGTGGCTTATTCGCGAGCTGCCCGATGATTTTGCGGTATACAGCGGGGATGATGCAACGGCTGTCGTTCTGATGCTTATGGGCGGGCGGGGCAATGTCTCGGTAACAGCTAACGTCATGCCCAAGGCCATGGCAGAGCTTTGTCGTCTTGCCATTGCAGGTCAGGCCCGTGAAGCAGCCGCGCTTAATCGTTGGCTGCTTCCGCTTCATCGCCTTATGTTTGTTGAGCCCAACCCGGTGCCAGTGAAATGGGCGCTTTGGCGAATGGCTAAAATCAAGGCCGGCATTCGGTTGCCCTTGGTGGGACTTTCTGAAACGCATCAGCACGAGCTGGAATCTGTTTTGTTGTCACTGGGAGTTTGTTCATGAGTCAGTCTTTGCGTCGGCCTTTTGTAGTGGCGGCCCTTTTCTCTAGCCTTAGCGTCTTGGTCGGCTGCTCAACGATTACTGGGGCGAACGACATCGACTACCAGTCCGCTCGCCCTGTCGACAAGCCTCTTGAAGTACCTCCCGATCTGATTACGCCCTCACGTGACGAACGTTTTTCTGTTCCGGCTTCAGGTTCTGCAAGCCGATCTCAGTTCGAACGACAACAGGGCTCACGTCAACAGGTCCCAAGCGCATCGGGGGTGCTTCCTGCGATGTCGGGCATGGAAATTCGTCGTATTGGTGTTCAGACGGTTCTAGTGGTGAATCAGCCTGCTGAGCGTCTCTGGCCTGTGGTGCGTCAGTTTTGGGTTGACTCTGGTTTTGTCATTGCTCAAGAAGATCCTGCCATTGGCTATTTAGAAACCGAGTGGGCAGAAGATCGCTCAAAAATCCCCGAAGACTTTATTCGTAAAACCATTGGCAGAGTCTTCGACAGGGTCTACGACACTGGTCTGCGCGATATGTTTCGTATTCGGCTTGAAAGGCTGGGAGCCCAACAAACTGAAATTTCCCTTGTTCATCGAGGCTTGCAAGAGGTTATTAAGGGTGACGGGGGAACCCCCACCTGGACGAATCGAGCATCCGATCCTCAGCTTGAAGAGACCTTTCTTCGCCGTTTAATGGTGAAGCTTGGGGCCAACGAGGACCAGACAGCTGGCCTGGTGGCGCAGGGTCAAAAGGCGGCAGACAACTTTGCACAGATGACCAACACCAATGGGCTTGGCCTTATTCAGCTGGCCGAGCCCTTCGATCGTGCCTGGCGGCGTGTGGGTGTGGCTATTGATCGCCTGGGTTTTTCTGTTGAAGATCGCGACCGATCCAAGGGTCTGTTCTACATTCGTTATCGTGATCCCACCCAAGAGGCGGCAGATAATAAAGGCTTCTTTGGCCGAATTTTTGCTGCCAAGCCCGATGAGTCTGTTCTTGTGTATCAGATACAGGTTGTCGAGCAGTCAGGGTCGTCTCAGGTTCGGGTGTTAACTCAAAAGGGTGAGCCAACAAACGATCGTAACGCCAGGCAGCTTCTGTCGGTTTTGTTCGATCAAGTGAAATTAAAATAGTCTAGTTTTAATCGTTCTTGCCTTTGTTTCGCTTCACCAGCCTTAGCAGTGGTAGCCGGGGCAACGCCCTGGTTGTACAAACGCCCGATGCAACCTTCATGGTGGATTGCGGCCTGGGCTTGCGAGATGTTGAAGAGCGGCTTTGCAGGCGTCAACTTTCCCTTCGCGATCTTGACTTTATTCTGGTGACCCATGAACATGCCGACCATGTAGGGGGCGTAGCTAGGCTGGCAAGGGCGGCAGACTGCCCGGTACTTGCAAGCCACGGAACACTTGCGGCTATGGGCGCCGACCATTGGAAGAGCGTGACAACCCACGTGCTTTCTTCCCATCGATCATTTGGCCTGCAAGGCTTGCAGATTCACCCCATTGTTGTGCCGCATGATGCACGGGAGCCGATTGCAATTGAGGTGGCCTGTATGGGCCGTCGGTTGGCCATGGTCACCGATCTTGGCTGCGCAACGCCTTATTTGCTTGAACGCCTAAAGGGTCTGGACGCCTTGATTCTAGAGTTCAATCATGATTGGGAGATGCTCATGAATGGAAGCTATCCCCAAAGCTTGAAGGCTCGCGTGGGGGGGCCTTCGGGGCATCTATCGAACCGGGAGGCGGCCGATATTCTCTCCCAAACTGTTTCAGATTCCTTGCAGGTTG
>JAYNLI010000007.1:26498-51006 GCA_038111655.1 Bordetella sp. | reverse complement strand
CGCGGGATGGCGGGCTGCTTTCATTCTGCCTGGCTTCTTAGCACTTGCGTTGGGGTTGGCCTTCATGCGTTTGGCACCACAGGAACCCGAAGGCCCCGCAACCGTAAGCAAACAGGGGGCAAGCGCGCCCTTCGTTTTTAATGGGGACTGCAAACGTGCACTCATCGTGATGACCTTGGCTGCCTGTGCAAGCTCGATTCTTTTTAACTTCACCACCAACAGCAATACCGAGCTATTTAAGGTTAAGCTTGAGAGCTTACTTGAAAGTCCCGCCCAGATTGGTTTTGTACTGGCTTTGCTTTATGCCATTGCGGGCGTCAGCCAGGTGGTTATGGGACGGCTAACAGACCGATTTCCCATCCGACCACTTTTTCTTGGTGTCGTGAGCCTTCAGATTCTCTTCTTGCTTATTGCCGCCTTTGCTGAAGGCTGGCTTTTTTACGCTGCAGGTCTCGGGTTCATGGCTGCCATTTTCGGTGCCATTCCTTTCTCGGACGTCATTATGGTGAGATTTATTGACGACCGTTTACGCTCCAGGGTTGCAGGCCTGCGTCTAGGTATTTCTTTTTTTGCAGGAAGTGCTGCGGTTTTGTCGCTAGGCCCAGTCGTAAAAGCTGTGGGCTTTCAATGGACTCTACTGGGCCTTGCCGTTATTGCCTGCCTAACCCTTCTTGTGGTTGTAAGGCTTCCAGCGGTTCCAAATGTGCTTAACGCTGCGAGTGCTGCAACACCGACAGGCCGCTAGAAAAAGCACTTTGAAGCAGAAAGGAGCAGGCTCATAGCCTTAGTTAAAAAACTCCTTTACCTTCTCCATCCAGCTCCTGCTGTGAGGACTGTGGTGAGTGCCCCCCTCTTCAAGCGACTCTTCAAAATCCTTCAAGACCTTTTTCTGGTGATCCGATAACTTCACAGGGGTCTCAAGAAGAACATGACAGTAAAGGTCGCCCTGGACCCCTGACCTTACGTTCTTAATGCCCTTGCCACGTAGACGAAAAGTTTTACCTGTTTGCGTTCCCTCGGGAAGATCAAAGCTTGCGCGACCATTAAGTGTTGGAACGTCGATGGACCCACCAAGAGCCGCGCGCGCAAAACTTACAGGCACCTCACAGTGCAGGTCGTCTCCATCGCGTTGAAATACACGGTGAACCTTGACCGAAATCTCAACGTAAAGATCGCCAGGTGGGCCTCCATTTAAGCCGGGCTCGCCATTTCCAGCCGAGCGAATACGCATACCGTCATCAATGCCCGCTGGAATTTTGACTTCAAGCGTTTTTTGCTTACGAACGCGTCCAACTCCATCACATGTTTTGCAAGGATTCGGGATGGTTTTGCCTGAGCCGTGGCAACTGGGGCAGGTCTGCTGAATCGAGAAGAACCCCTGTTGCATGCGAACCTGACCCTGGCCACCGCAAGTTTTACAGGTCTCGGCTTTTGTGCCGGGCTTTGCTCCTGTCCCTTCACAGGTTGTACAAGACTCCCAGCTTGGAACGCGAATTTCCGTGGAGAAGCCCGCTGCAGCTTGCTCAAGCGTAATCTCCATGGCGTATCGAAGGTCACTACCGCGGTAAACCTTGCTGCGCCCGCCGCCGCCTGTACGGCCGCGATTTGCGCCAAAAATATCACCAAAAATATCACCGAAGGCGTCGGCAAAACCCGAAAAATCTTGGCCTCCAGCACCCCCAGCATTCGGATCAACCCCCGCATGACCAAAACGATCGTAAACAGCCCTCTTCTCAGGGTCCGAAAGCATCTCGTAGGCCTCTTTGGCCTCTTTGAATTTTTCCTCGGCGGCCTTATCCCCAGGGTTTCGATCGGGGTGGTGCTTCATTGCAAGCTTCCGATAAGCCTTCTTTAGGTCGTCCTCGGACGCGTTCTTAGCAACACCTAAGACCTCGTAGTAGTCACGTTTCGCCATGGCTCATAACAGAAGGACGCCAGGACCAAGACCCGGCGTAGTTGATAAAGCCCCAGCATGCGGAAAGCCTGCTGGGCTAGAGGGCTTGTTAATGCGGATCAATCGCGTTTTACTTCTTTAAACTCAGCATCAACCACGTCTTCGGCATCCGCTTTCGAGCCAGATGAACCCGCAGCCGATGCGCCCGTTGCCTCTGCTGAGCCCGCACCGTCTTGGGCGGTTTGAGCGTAGACCTTCTCACCAAGCTTCTGCGATGCCTTCATCAGATTATCAGTCCTGGTCTCAATGGCATCTTTATCGTCACCGGACATGACAGCCTCGAGCTCTTTAACTGCCTCTTCAATCTTGGTTTTCTCGTCGGCCTCAACCTTGTCACCATGCTCCTCTAGGGACTTCTTCACGGAATGAACCATGGCCTCTGCCGTATTGCGGGCCTGAACCAGTTCGACACGCTTTTTATCTTCGTCGGCGTTGGCCTCGGCGTCAGCCACCATCTTGTTGATCTCGTCTTCCGACAATCCAGAGTTTGCCTTGATGGTAATTTTGTTCTCTTTTCCGGTGGCCTTGTCCTTGGCTGAAACATGAAGGATGCCGTTGGCGTCAATGTCAAAGGTTACTTCAATTTGAGGTGTGCCACGCGGCGAGGGGGGAATACCTTCAAGGTTAAATTCACCAAGGCTCTTATTCGCGTTGGCCACCTCGCGCTCACCCTGATAAACCTTAATGGTTACCGCAGGCTGATTATCGTCTGCCGTTGAAAAGACCTGAGAGAACTTGGTTGGAATAGTGGTGTTCTTTTGAATCATCTTGGTCATTACGCCGCCAAGCGTCTCAATACCCAAGGACAGCGGGGTGACATCGAGCAAAAGAACATCTTTTCGATCGCCTGCAAGCACAGACCCTTGAACCGCTGCCCCAACCGCCACAGCTTCATCCGGGTTCACATCCTTACGAGGCTCTTTGCCGAAAAATGCCTTAACCGCATCTTGAACCTTCGGCATACGTGTCATGCCACCCACCAAGATGACGTCGTCTATGTCGGGGGCGGACACACCTGCATCTTTTAGCGCGATCTTGCAAGGCTCGATGGTACGAGTAATTAGTTCGTCAACCAGCGACTCAAGCTTGGCGCGGGTTAGCTTGAATGTCAGGTGAACAGGCGCGCCATTGGACATTGCAATGTAGGGCTCGTTAAGCTCCGTCTGCTGACCTGATGAGAGCTCGATTTTCGCGCGCTCGGCGGCCGACTTAATACGCTGAAGGGCAATAGGATCCTTTGACAGATCCACGCCGTTTAACTTCTTAAACTCCTCAATAATATGGTCGATAATGCGCTGGTCAAAGTCTTCGCCGCCCAAGAAGGTGTCACCATTTGTCGAAAGAACTTCAAACTGTTTCTCCCCATCGACATCGGCAATTTCAATAATCGAAACGTCAAACGTGCCACCACCCAGGTCATAGACAGCAATTTTTCGATCGCGTCCGCCCGACTTGTCGAGTCCAAACGCAAGGGCGGCCGCGGTGGGCTCGTTAATAATGCGCTTCACGTCAAGGCCTGCAATACGTCCAGCATCTTTTGTGGCCTGACGCTGGGCGTCGTTAAAGTAAGCGGGCACTGTTATAACGGCCTCCGTCACTTCATGCCCCAGGTAGTCTTCGGCAGTCTTCTTCATCTTGCGAAGGACCTCGGCACTCACCTGAGGCGGGGCAAGTTTTTTATCCCGCACCTGAACCCAGGCATCCCCGTTATCAGCCTTCACAATCTCAAAGGGCATGAGCTCAATGTCTTTTTGAACTTCTTTATCGGCGAACTTACGACCGATAAGACGCTTTGCCGCATAAAGCGTGTTTTTAGGGTTTGTTACCGCCTGTCGCTTAGCGGGCGCGCCCACTAGAATCTCACCATCCTCCATGTAAGCAATGATGGATGGCGTGGTACGAGCACCTTCGCTGTTCTCAATCACCTTAGGCTGCCCCGCCTCAAGAATGGCAACGCATGAATTGGTTGTTCCTAAGTCAATACCAATAATTTTTGACATTTTTAATTCCTTTCAAGGCCTCGCAAGAGGACCAACTAAACTCGAGATGCTTTTTATATTGGGATGACACCAACAAAATTCAAGGGGCTACAGGTCTTTATTGCGCAACGGCCACCAACGCTGGCCTTAACACCCGATCACCAATCAGGTAGCCCTTCTGCATCACAGAGACGACATGCCCACTGGGAACAACTGGATCCTGGCTTGCACCGTCAACCATAGAGACCGCTTGATGGCGGTTGGGATCAAACTTCTCACCCACTGGGTTAATGGCAAACATTCGCCCCCTTTCGAAGGCCTGCTGCATCTGCCGCAAGGTCACTTCAACGCCAGACTTTAAGCCTTCATAGGTCTGTTCTTGAACCAGCAAGGCCATCTCAAGACTGTCGGCCACCGGCAGCAAAGCATCTGCAAACCCCTCGATGGCGAATTTACTTGCATTTGCAAGTTCTTGCGCGTGACGCTTACGCATATTCTCGACCTCAGCTGCAAGGCGAATCAACTGGTCTTCGCGCTCGGCAAGCTTGGCCTGAAGTCCTGGCTCGGCAGAGTTGGCCGGGAGTTGGCCGTCCTGCAAACCCTCAGACAGGCCAGCAGCCTGTCTGAGGTCTTCGCCACTGATGGGGGCATCGCTGGTTTGGGTGAACGCAGATTGTTGGACCGACGAACTGGACGCGGAAGGACTGCCCGCTGTCGGATCTGTATCAGCTGTATCAGCACCCGCCTGCTCTGAATAGGAAGCTGCCGCCTGAGAAGGAGAAGACGAGGGCTCCGCTTCAGGGCTATTGTCTTGGCCCGGCTTGAGCTCGTGAGGAAACTTGGTCATAACTTAGAAGCGCCTTAAAGTCTGCATGAATAAGAACATTGGGGCCCCTGACGAATAATTCAAGGGCCGAGGTAAGATTTTTAGTCTTGGGCCCCTAAACGCAGGGCTCTTTCCCTAGCCTGCTCGAGTTCTTGTTGTTCAGCAGCGCCCGGGGCGTGCAGCGGCCATCCTTGAGCTTCCTGTAAGAATAAGGTTTCAAGCATGGCAACCGCCTCATCGGAGGCGTTCGGGCAGTTGATATACGAGTAATGCTCGCCCCCGGCGTGAAGGAACTCTTCTTGCCCTTCCATTGCGATTTCTTCGAGTGTTTCAAGGCAGTCCACCACAAAGCCAGGACAAGCCACATCGAGCCTACGAATACCCTGCCCCGGCAAAGACTCCAGTGTCTCGACGGTGTAGGGCTTAAGCCACTCTGCCCGACCGAACCTTGACTGAAAAGATAACTTCCACTCGTGGTCTTCGAGCCCAAGTTGCTGAGCAATGAGCCTAGCCGACTTGTAACACTCGCAGTGATAGGGGTCGCCCTTAAAAAGGGTTCGCTTCGGGACGCCGTGGAAACTGAAAAGCAAGAGATCTCCGCGCCCATGCTCAGCCCAGTGCCTTTGAATGGACGCCGCAACCGCCTGAATGTAGGAAGGGTGCCCAGCAAAACTTCGAATAAGCCTAAGTGCGGGTGGATTACGCAAAGAGGCAAAGGCGTCGAAGACCTTGTCAAAGACCGTGGCTGTTGTGGTTGCAGAAAACTGGGGATACATCGGAAGCACCACAAGTCGATTAACTTGCCGTTGCTTCAATGCCTGAATCTGAGACTGGATGGAAGGCTGACCATAGCGCATGGCAAGCACCACCTCGACGTCACGCCCTGCCCTTTGCAAGGACTCTTTCAGGCGCGCGGTCTGCTCTTGAGAGTAGACCCGAAGCGGCGAACCGTTACTTAGCCAAATGGAGGCGTACTTTGCAGCCGACTTGGCAGGGCGAACCAAAAGGATTACGAAGTTGAGAATCGGCCACCAGATAAGCCGTGGGATTTCCACAACTCGGGGATCCGAGAGGAACTCGCGCAAATAACGACGCAAAGCAGAGCTTGTAGGCTCATCGGGGGTGCCAAGGTTGACCAATAGCAGGCCCGTGCGACCGGCTTGACCATGACGATAACCAGGCTCGTCAATCACTTGATTGGGAGGTTTTGGAAGAGAAGTGGACAAGGAAAGACCTGTTTAGAACAACGCGTTAGGCCCCAGTGCTACAGGAATCGGCCTGAGGACCAGACGCTGCGGCAAGGTGGGTTAAAGCCGTTGAAACAAGCCTTGCCGTAATATCAACAATCGGAATGACTCGATCATACGCCATACGTGTTGGACCAATAACACCAAGGGTTCCGACGATGCGCCCATTAACCTGGTAAGGAGCGGTAATCACGGAGAGCTCATCAACGGGCACCAGGTTGGATTCTCCCCCGATGTAGATCTTTACACCCTGAGCTCGCTCCGACAACTCAAGCAATTTGGCCAAGCTTGTCTTTTTCTCGAAAAGATCAAATAGCTGACGAAGACGACCCATGTCCTCGGAGAGTTCCGAGACATCAAGAAGGCGCCGCTCCCCGGAAATTACAATGGCTCCGTCGGGATCACTTAACGCAGCACCTCCCTCTTCGACCGCCTTAAGCATCAGCCGCGAGACATCCTGTCGAAGATCGGCAATCTCCCGATGCAGCCTGTTACGAACCTCCTGAAGACTTAGACCAGCATAGTTTGTTGTTAGGTAGTTCCCCGCCTGCACCAGCGCTTCGGGAAGGTAGTCTTGGTCGACATGAAAAACCTTGTTCAGAACGTCGCCGTCAGGCGTAACGAGAATAAGCAAGAGACGACGATCGCCAAGACGCAAAAACTCAATATGACGAAATACTCCGGCACGACGAGGGGTACAGACAACTCCGGCAAAACTTGAGAGGCTCGAAAGCAGGCTTGCGGCATGGGAGACCACTTGGCTAGGAACATTGGCCTGAAGCTGCCCACTGATCGACTGAGCCTGACTGGCATCGATGGGCTGGACAGTGAGCAGTGAGTCAACAAAGAGGCGATAGCCCTTTGGGGTTGGAATGCGGCCTGCCGAGGTATGAGGACTTGCTACAAGGCCAAGCTCCTCGAGGTCGGCCATGACGTTTCGGATGGTTGCAGGGGAGAGATCGAGCTCCGAAAACTTTGACAGAGACCGCGAGCCCACGGGCTGACCCTCGGCAATATAACGCTCGATGAGGGTCTTGAGCAATTGGCGCGATCGGTCATCCATGACCCCTATTGTAGGGTGGCTGTGATTTAATTCGAGCCATGAGCTCCGCCTATCGACGCGTTGGTCTTTTTGGGCGCCCTAAATCCCCGGGTCTTACTGGGGCATTGCAAGAGGTCTTGCAATGCCTACAGACTAACTCCCCGGCATCCCAGATCGTTATTGAACAGGACTTCGCCAAAGGTCTTGAAGGGTTTTTAACCAAAGCAGCAGGCGATTATGAGCAACTACCTATGGCCCAAATGATTGGGCAGCTAGACCTTGCGGTTGTTCTGGGCGGCGACGGGACCCTCATTGCAATGGCACGTCAACTCGCTCCCACGAGCGCTCACATTGTCGGTATTAATCAAGGTCGTCTCGGTTTTATGACCGACATCGAAATCTCAAAGCTTAAAGACGAGCTTCCTAGCATTCTTGCGGGCGAGGGCATTGTCGAAAACCGGGGGATGTTGGAAGTTACTGTCAAACGTAAAACGCCAAAGGCATCAAGCCCGATGCAGGTGTTTCATGCCCCAGCCCTAAATGACGTTGTTATTAGTCGAGGTGCGGTCAGTCGAATGGTTGAAATTGACGTCTTTGTGGGTGAGAGTTATTTGCAAAGCCTCCGAGCCGATGGCCTTATTGTGGCAACACCCACAGGCTCGACCGCCTATGCGCTGTCTGCCTCTGGATCCATTCTGCATCCAGGCCTAGAAGGGCTTATTCTCGTCCCTGTTGCCGCTCAAGCCTTGTCAGCAAGGCCCATTGTGCTACCGAAACCCTTGGCTGTCTCGGTGGTTGTGAATGACGGGGCAGGTACCGAATTACATTGCGACATGCAGGCTCTAACCTCGCTTGAAGATGGCGACCAGATTCTTATTCAGCATTCGGCTCATTCGGTCAGGCTTCTCCACCCGAAGGGCTATAACTACTACGCCATGCTGCGCCATAAACTGCACTGGAGCGCCAATCCGGTGCTTAGCGACCGGCCTGATCCGGTTGCTCCCTCCGATAATGGCTAGCCTCAATTTCCCCTATGCTCAAAACGCTTTCACTTCAAAATTTTGTGATCGTGAACTCCCTAGAGATCGACTTTCAAGAGGGGCTCACTGTTCTAACCGGCGAGACCGGTGCCGGTAAATCCATTCTCTTTGATGCGCTCGGACTTCTCCTCGGTGACCGAGCAAACAGCCTTCAAATTAAGCCTGGTGCAAACAGAGCCGACCTTACTGCAGAATTTGATATTGATCCGAGCCTGAATGCAACAACAACCCTGAACTGGCTTGCGGAAGCAGGGTTTGATGCCATTGATGCTTCCCTTCTTATTCGACGAAGCCTAGAGCCCAGTGGCCGATCACGCGCCTGGATCAATGGCCAGCAAGCCACTCTCACCCAGCTCAAAGAGCTTGGTGAACAGCTGGTTGAGCTTCATGGTCAACATGCCCACCAGGCACTTTTACGAACAAGTGCTCAACGGGAGCTTTTTGATCGGCATGCAGGACTCGGAACCTTGGTCGAGAAGGTGGCCGCAGCCCACCAAATCTGGCAGAAAAGGGTCGAGGCCCTGGAGTCTGCGCAGGACAAAGCTAATCGACTTGCCGAGGAGAAAAGCCAGCTCAACTGGCAGCTTCAAGTCCTTGAGGATCTTGGCCTCGAAGATGGAGAATGGGAAGCTATTAACGAGGAACATCAGCGCCTTGCCCATGGCGCGGAGCTTTTGGGCGCGGTCGGCTCGAGCTTAATGCAGCTTGAGGGGGAAGAGTCGGCTGGCCTCATTCCGACGGGACAGGCAATTCAGCAAAAGCTCGGGGCACTCTTAGACAAAGACTCACGTCTTGCGGAGCTTATAGGCCTAGTTGATGCCGCGATCATTAACCTTGAAGAAGCGGCCTCCGAATGCCGTCATTACCTTGGCAAAATGGATGTTGACCCTGGCCGCTTCGATCAGCTTGATGCAAGACTTCAGACTATTTTTGAAGCGGCAAGGCGACTGAAAGAACGGCCTGAAAACCTTTATGCGCTTCAGGCTGAGCTTGGCCAAAAGAAGTCTGAGGTCGATGCCGCCTCTGATATTAATGGGCTTAAGACCGAGGCTGAAGAGGCCTTTAAAGTTTACGAAGAGCTTGCAAAGAAGCTTTCAAAAGATCGTCAGAAGGCTGCAGCCCCCTTCGCGCAAGACGTGACACGCTGGCTGCACGAGCTTGCGATGACGGGCATGCGCTTCGAAATTAAGCTTACGCCTCGATCAGAGCCCGCCTCTTTCGGAACGGATCAGATTGAGTTCTTGGTAACCCAACACGCCAAGGGGCCAGCATTGCCCCTAGCCAAGGTGGCCTCTGGGGGCGAGTTGTCGCGTGTCAGCCTTGCCATTGCGGCGGTCGCCGCCCAGGCCACGCAGACATCTACCCTGCTCTTCGACGAAGTGGATGTAGGCATTGGTGGCAATACCGGCCACGTGGTTGGTCGATTACTTCAAGAACTTGGCAGTCACCATCAGGTGCTTGCTGTCACTCACCTTCCGCAAGTGGCAGCCCGTGGCCATCAGCACCTACGCGTTCAAAAACAACAGCAAGAAGACGGTACGAATACCAGTGAAGTGATTGGTCTTGATCGTAATGCGCGGATTGAAGAAATCGCTCGCATGCTTGGCGATGAGGGCGTTCGCGAGTCGTCGGTCAAAATGGCAAAAGAATTACTCAGCCTGTAAGGCCGACAGACCCAATACATCGGGCATATCAAAAAGCCCGGAGGGCTTATTAACGATGAACGCGGCAGCCCTTAAGGCTCCCGAGGCATAGGTTGTTCGAGACGACGACCGGTGTGTGAGCTCGATGCGCTCTCCTTGGCCTGCAAACAGGACGGTGTGGTCACCAATAATGTCCCCACCACGAATCACCGAAAACCCAATTTCGTTATCGGTACGCGCCCCGGTATGACCATGCCTTTGCCAAACAGCATGCTGCGGCCATTCACGACCAGCCGCCTTGGCAACACGCTCGCCCACCTTAAGGGCTGTACCAGAGGGGGCATCGACCTTTGCCCGATGGTGGGCCTCCATGACTTCAATGTCATACCCTTCGTCGAGAAAGCCTGCCGCGAGCTCGGCAAGACGGAAGAAAATATTTACGCCTACACTCATGTTGGGCGCAAGAACTACGGCCTGACGATCGGAAAAATCCCTGATCGCCCGAAGCTGGTCATCATCAAAGCCAGTCGTTCCAATAACAGGCCGCACACCATGTTGCTGGCAGACATTCAGATGAGCCATCGTGGCGTCGGGTCGAGTAAAGTCAATAAGAACGTCTGCGCCGTGACAAACCTCTGGCCCCTGCATAACCGTTACACCCGAGACTATGCCAAAACGCTCCCCTGCATCACGGCCAATGAGGGCTGATCCTGATTGATCGAAGGCTGCATGCAACTCAAAGGGCCCGCGAGCAGACAAAAGCTCCGTAATAACGGCCTGCCCCATCTTTCCTGAAGCACCGGCAACCGCAACCTGAATAGCATTCTTCATATTAGCCCCGGCCTATCGGGCGGCTGGCGCAGGCAGCGCAATATCGCTAAGGTCTTTCGGTAGATCATCCCCCGACCAGCGGCTCAGTTGGTCTCCTTCAAACTCAACGAAGAAACGGCGATTCTCGGCCGGACGGCCCGCCTTTCGAAGCTCAAAAACGTAATCCCACCGATTGGTTCGAAAAGGGTCCACCAGCAAAGGGGTACCGAGAATGGAGCGCACCTGATCACGACTCATACCCGCCTTCAATTGATCAACCATTGGCTGCGTGATGAGATTGCCTTGACCAATGTCAACACGGTAGGGAGTTAGCCAGGAGGGTGGGTCATTGACAAGCTTGTGCGATAGCCCGCAGGCTGACAACCCTGCAACGCCTACGCTGAGGCTGGCGTAAGAAGCAAACCGGCGAAGACCTGGCCTAAAAAGTAGCTTCATGCATTTACCCATTTCATTAAAGATTTGCCGCTATGATAAAGCCATGACGACACCTGAACAGCTTGCCGCTGACCTTAAAAGCACAGGACTGAAGGTTACGATCCCTAGACTCAAGGTCCTCACGATCTTCGAGCAATCAAAAACGCGCCACCTCAGTGCAGAGGACGTCTATAAGCAGATGCTCCTTGAAGACCTTGATGTTGGCCTTGCGACTGTTTACCGCGTGCTTACGCAGTTTGAACAAGCTGGCATTTTGCGGCGCTCTAATTTCGAGTCGGGCAAAGCCGTCTTTGAGCTTAATCAGGGCAGCCATCATGATCATCTTGTCTGCATGGACTGCGGGCGCGTGGAAGAGTTTTTCGACCCTCGCATTGAAGAGCGTCAAAGGAAGGTGGCCGAGGCCCACGGTTTTGAGCTTCAAGACCACTCGCTGGCACTTTACGGTCAGTGCCAGCGAAAGGCATGCCCTCATCGACGCAGCGGTAAAACCGGCTAAAAAAAAGCAGAGGTAAAAGAATGTCCCTGGATCACATGATCGATTCGGCCGATGGCGTTATCGTTGGCGTTGCGCTGGTCTTAGTTGTTATGTCTGTATTAAGTTGGGCCGCTATTGGTGCCCGTCTTGTTTATGGATGGCAACGACTTCGGGTTCGGCCAACGGCTCCTGAGGCTTTTTGGGCAGAAACCCATCCTGAACGGGCAAAGCAAGCCCTCTCCCAACACGATGGCTCACGGCTTCTTTTGCGCCTCGTGCATCGCGCGCAGGCGGCGACCTCCAGCACCGGAGGTACCATGAATGATCGCTTGGTTCGACAACTACGCGACGAACTTCTTTTGATCCGGAACGACTTGTCATCGGGGCTAGGGCTGCTTGCCTCAATTGGCAGTACAGCCCCTTTTGTTGGCCTGCTGGGTACGGTCTGGTCTATCTTTCGTGCGCTGACTAGTATTCAAGGCCAGGGCCAGGTCATGATCGACCAGGTCTCGGGCCCCGTGGGTGAGGCTCTGGTGATGACGGCTGCAGGCCTTTTTGTGGCCATTCCTGCGGTGCTGGCCTACAACGCCTTCCAGCGGTTAGGCCAGAGGCATATGGCAGGCATTGAGGCCTTTGCCGACGACCTTCTTCAGCACCCCGCCTTCTCATCCGAGAAGAGCTGAGCAACGAACTTCGCTAACAAACCTCGAAAATGCGCAGCTCTGGTTCACGTCTTTCCTCGGGTCTCTTGAAGGGAAGCGAAAAAGACGAGTTGATGGCCGACATCAACACCACGCCTTTGGTGGATGTGATGCTTGTTTTACTTATTATTTTCATTGTAACAGCACCCTTAATTAGCCAGGGCCTAAACCTTAATCTTCCAAAAGCCGAGGCGCCAGCAGTCAAACCTGAGAGCGATCCTGTTGTTTTAGAAATTAATGCGCAGGGCGAGGTCTTCTTCAAAGCAAAGTTAATGTCAGACGAAGCCTTGACGACCTTGCTTGGCGAGCTGAAAGCATCGAACGAAGATACGGTGATTCAGATTCGTGCAGACAAGCAAACCACCTATGAAGCAATTGTTCGTGTCATGTCCGAGGCTACAAAAAATGGGCTGACCAAACTCGCACTTATTACCGACCCGCCCTCGCCTGCTCAAAGGCCTTAAGAACATCCGCCTCAGTAAGCCACTCGCCAAGTATTAAAGGATTTTTGAGAGCAGGCCCGTAAACGAGGTAAAGCGGAACACCTGAGCGCCCATGCCTTGCAAGCTCAGCGGTGATCTCTGAGTCTTGACGAGTCCAGTCGGCCGTTAGCAATTGATACCCCTCTGAGCTTAGCCTTTGAGAAACCTCGCCGCGGTTAAGCACACGGGCCTTGTTGGCCTGACAACTAATGCACCAGGCGGCGGTGAAATCGACAAAAACAACCTTGCCCTGAGAGGCCAAGTCTTGAGCAAGCCCAGCCCGCCAAGGCATGTCAGAGAGTGCAGGAGGCTGCTCGGCCAAGGCGGACCCGGGATTTGTTTGAGATGAACTTGAATTCAGGTTGCCTGAACCAAGAGAGCCCAAAGCAGTTGCCGAGGGCCCAGTCTGCGCAACGCTGTACACCAAATAGATTAAGAAACTAACACTACTAATCATTGCTAAGTGACTAAGCCAACGACTCGCCCCAGTAATGGCTTTTGACTGCAAAGCGGCAGTCTGCCTACGACCGTAAAGCCAAAGTATGAATGCAAGAAGCACCAGGGCCATAAGCGCCCTCAGGCCAGCATCGGTGCCCTGCTGTTGTATCAATACCCAGACAAGCCAAGCCGCGGTTGCGAGCATAGGAAAACCAAGAAGCTCTCTAAAAGTCTGCATCCAAGCGCCTGGTTTGGGTAAGAGGCGTGTTGCGCCCGGAACGACGGCCAACAACATAAACGGTAAGGCTAGACCGAGCCCAAGCCCAAGAAAAACCAAAAGACCAGATCCCCAGTGTGGTGCAGAGACTGCAAAGCCCAGGGCTGAGCCCATGAAAGGGGCTGTGCAAGGCGAGGCCAAAACGACCGCCAGAACCCCCGAGCCAAAAGCCCCGGAGTCCGACGAGGTCTTGAGGTTCTGCTCGGCCTGGGCACCCACTCGAGCAAGGCCCAGCCCAAATTCATAAAGGCCAAAGAAGTTCAATGCAATTGCCACAAATAAGAGCGCTAGACCAAGGACAACCCAAGGGTTCTGAAGCTGAAAACCCCAGCCGATGGCCTCACCTGCCGCACGTAGCCCGAGCAGAACGGAGGCAAGAGCAAGCATGGAGACAAGAACACCCGCGGTAAATACCAAGGCATGACGGCGGGTATGGGCCCGGGACTGGGCATGCTGGCTTAAGGCAAGAAGCTTAAGTCCCAGGACGGGGAAAACACAGGGCATAAGGTTAAGAAGCAGCCCCCCGAGAAGAGCCAGAACAAAAGCGAGGCCCAGACCCAGCCCCGAGAATGACTGGGCGTCAGCTCCAGTTTTCTTAACCTGATAGGCCTGCTCTGCGGTCTTACCGGCATTAACCAGCGACGCTTGATTGGGAATGGGACCTGAGTAAACCGTCGTACCCGCCGGCAGAACCTCCAAGGCCCCCATCCTTGCAGGAAGCAACGACCATCGAACGGGGCCTGACGCAGGATCTTGGGGGCGAAAGACGGCATACAGCGGCGTAGGCGCTGACTTCAGGTTTTGAGTTAATCGAGTCGAAGACCCTCCAAGGGGTACCTCAAGCCAAAACCCTTGTTTTGAGGACTGGTAAAGCGCCTGCGCGGCCGCAGGCTGAACAAGCCCTTCAAGCTCTATAAATAAATAACCTCCTTCCATGGCCTGAGCAGGGTCATCTCCAAAGACAATAAGCCTTTGCCCGTCTGTAGAGATTGAGTAACCAAGAGGCTTCGGTGCCAGAACAGGCAGTGCTGCCTTGACGCGACCAAAGATCTCGGGGGCGACAGAGCCTGCAGAGGCGTCAAGCTGGAGGCCCAAAGGGTCCGCCTGCTCAAGGGCCGGTGGCCTGCGGCCTGATAAGGAAACCTGGCGCAGAGGAATTACAAAGCGCGCATCCCCGGGAATACAGACGTCTTTGCAGACAAGCCAATGGGCCTGTACCTCAAGCGCTATAGGCTTAAATCGTGGCTGTTGCGAGGGTGCCGATACCAACTCCTCTGGAATTTTCGCCAGCCTGGCAAGCAGCAGGTCACCTTCAAAACCGTAGCTCGCAAGCGGACCAACAGGCAGGCGATAGGGAGCAGGCCACTGGATAGGCTCGAGAGGAACTGGAAGCCGTTGTCCCGAGGCATCAAGTAGATGAAGCTCATAGTCGGTGGGGAGTCCGGAATCGCCTGGGTTGACCCAATAGGTGTGCCAGAGAGGCGCGTGTTGAAGCCTAAGCCCAATTTCAAAAGGCTGGCCTGGCAAAAGCTTACGGGTCGAAAACACAAGGCTTGCCTCGACCTCATCGGCTTTAACCGGCCCCAGAATGGCCTGAACGGGGGATGAACCATTAAGGTCGGCACCTGTGGCGGGTTCGTTGGCCTGGGTGAGTCGCGACAAAAGTCCCGACTCGGAGGGCCCCGCAGAGCCGCCCGATAGGACCGCAGACCCCAAAGACTTTGCGTGAATCGAGTGCGTGGCGATAATGGCAAACGACAGGCCCAGCAAGAGTCTTAGTAGGAGGCCTTGCGCAGACTGCCTTTCAGGACTTGAAAGAAACACAGAGTAGAAAGGAGCAAAGGACAGGTTCCTCATAAGAGTCATTCGAAGAAAATTAAGTTATCTACCTAAGCAAACACAACAAATTGGTAACATCTTAACCATGATTAAAGAACTTGATCTGCTCCAAGACCGTATAACCAGTGTTTCCACAACCCTGCAACGGCTTCGGGCTGAGAACAAGAAACTTCGAGAATCCTTGGTGACTGCCGAAGAAAAAAACCGTCACCTGCAGTCACGCATTGACCGAGCAAGCGAACGACTTGAAAACCTTCTAAAAACAAAAGCCTAATTTTCAGACAAGAACGATTTACCTTCACCCCTTACCTTTAAGAGCCGCCGTTGCCCACTAGCCGAACAAACAAACAGCACGAGATTGAAGTCCAGATCATGGATCGGCCTTACCGTCTTGCCTGCGAACTGGAAGAAAAGCCACTTTTACTTGAGTGCGTGGGACTTGTCGATACACGCATGCGTCAGATCAAGCAAAACAGTCGGCTAACGGGAACCGACCGCATTGCTGTCATGGTGGCGCTAACGCTCGCTCGAGAACTCTTGGTTGGAGGTCAGTCAAGCGGCCTTTCAGACGCCGAACTTAAGGCACGTCTTCAATCCATGATAAGCCTGACCGAAGAGGCATTAGCTCCTCAAGAAAAGTTATTTGATTAAGGCTCATTTGGAACTCGACACTCTTAGCCTATTTTCCCTTGCATTCTTAGGTCTTGGAACCGGATTTTTAGCAGGTCTACTTGGGCTTGGCGGTGGACTGTCCATCGTCCCGTTCATGACGATGCTCTTTTCTGCGAAAGGCGTTGAGACCGATCTTGTGATCAAGCTGGCCATCGCAACATCGTCTGCAACTATTCTTTTTACCTCCGTCTCAAGCGCAAGGGCCCACTTCAAAAAGGGTGCCGTTGATATGGCCATTCTGAAGCCCATGGCTATCGGGGCTCTTTTGGGAACCTTCATCGGCGCTAATTTTGCGGGCATGCTGAAAGGTACAGCCCTAGCGGCCTTCTTCGCGGCCTTCGTTGGTTACTCGGCCCTTTCCATGCTGCGAGGCAATAAGCCCAAACCTGGTCGTGAAACCCCCCATCGAATTGGACTGGGATTAATAGGTTCAGGAATAGGATTCATCAGCGCCCTGCTTGGTGCAGGTGGCGGGTTTATTACTGTTCCATTCTTAACCTGGTGCAATGTAAAAATACATACCGCGGTGGGAATCTCCGCTGGAATGGGATTTCCAATTGCACTTGGAGGTCTAATGGGTTACGTCCTAAGTGGATGGGGCGCGGAAGGTCTTCCTTCTGGAGCATTTGGGTATATCTATATGCCTGCCCTCGCCATCCTTGTCGCTGGAACCATGGTCACCGCCCCACTCGGGGCGAGAGTAGCTCATAAAATTAACGTGGATGCAATGAGAAAATTTTTCGCCTACTTCCTCTTTTTGCTTGCTACTTATATGTTTACAAAGGCCTTTTAAGCAATTATTCCACGGCGTGGAAGGTCAAAAAAACCAAATGCTGCGCTTTGATAGGTGCGGCACCTTAATAGTTGGCTATGCTTTAAAAGTTGAAATAAAGTGTTCTCGTAACACATTCTTCTGCACCTTGCCCATGGCATTACGTGGAAGTTCATCCATAAAAAATATACGCTTGGGTAACTTGAAACCGGCGATCATAGGCCGCAAGCGAGTGAGTAATTTTGCCTCGTCCTCAGGACCCATGCGGGTCGCTTTCTGTGGGGGTTCGGGCACCACAACCGCCGTAACAGCCTCACCAAAATCGGGGTGAGGCAGTCCAATCACCGCTGATTCATAGATCTCGGGCTGGTCATCGAGCAGAAGCTCCATCTCCTTAGGATAGACGTTATAGCCTCCAGAAATGATGAGGTCTTTGCTTCGACCAACGAGAATAAGGTAACCGTCTGCTGCAAACTGACCCATGTCCCCTGTCTTAAACCAGCCACCCTGAGCGAACTCTTCTTTTGTTTTTTCGGGCATGTTCCAATAGCCCACAAAGACATTAGGTCCGCGAACCTGCACGCCTCCAATGGCAGACTCGTGCCCCAACGTCGGCTTTATAACCGTTCCTTGATCATCCACAAGTCGCAGCTCAACGGAAGGCAAGGCAAAACCCACCGTGCCTGCGCGTCGCTTTCCATCGTAAGGGTTCGAGGTCAGCATCACGGTCTCTGACATGCCATAACGCTCCAGTATGGAATGCCCAGTGAGCTGAGTGAAGGCCTGATGCGTCTCTGCCAGTAACGGTGCGGAGCCTGAGATAAAAAGCCGCATTTTCTTTACGCGCTCTGCCGAAAGAAGCCCCGACTCCACGAGCCGGACGTAGAAGGTGGGAACCCCCATAAGGAGCGTCGCCTGATCAAACGCGGAGACCACAGCCTTCGCATCAAATTTAGACATCCAGATCATCTGGGCGCCCGCCCGCAAGACCCCGTGGATCGCTACAAAGAGGCCATGGACATGAAAAATGGGCAGGGCGTGGATAAGGACATCGTTCGACTCCCAACGCCAGGCGTGGTGCAATACAAGCGCGTTGGACGCAAGATTGCCGTGGGTAAGCATGGCGCCCTTGCTTCGCCCTGTGGTACCTGACGTGTACAAAATAGCAGCCAGTGCATCGGGCCCACAGTTCACCGTTGGAAACTGGTCCGGGAGGGGGGCAGCCTTCTGAAGAAGGCTGCCTGAAATATCAGACCCCAAGGTTTCAACATACTTGCATCCCAGTGACTCTGCCAAAGGAGTAATCCATTGGTGTGCCGAAGGGTCGCAAACAATTAATCCGGGCTTCGCGTCATTAAAGAAGTAGCGCAACTCCTCTGACTGGTAACCCGTATTTAAGGGAAGAAAGACCATACCCGATCGCAGACAGGCCAGATAAAGCATGAGGGCCTCGGGAGACTTTTCAACACGTGCCGCTACACGACTGCCTGGCGTAAGACCAAGCCCTTTGATGAAATGCGCGATACGAGCGCTTGCCGAGGCTAAATCACGGTAAGTGTAATGAAGACCATCAAAGGTTCGAATAGCGACCTTGTTAGGAGTGGCCTTTCGCATCAGGTCCGTATACAGGTTTTTAGAACCCTTGGCGGAGGAGCCTGTTTTAAGAAGCAACTGAAGTTCGGTGGTTACCGTTGGGGCAATATCCGCAAAACCCTGGGAGCTGATTGTCATGGCATTCACTCTAAAGATAGCAAAGCTCAAGCGTTCAGCCAAACGTGACTGGTCAACATTTTGTAAAGACTTAGTCGTTCTTGAACTGAGGTCGAGTCTTGGTTAAGAAAGCGTCCAAACCCTTAGCATAATCTCTTGTGTCGGCGAAGTCCCAGCAAGACTCACGCTGTCCGGGAGAGAGTTTTTCTCGGTCATCAATGCCCGTTAGCTTACGAAGAATCCATTTACTACGTCGCGAGGCATGGGGTGCACAACTGCAAACTCGCTGAAGTGTTGCCTCAAGCTCACGCTCCCAGTCCTGGTCATCCACCAGGCGATTCAGAAGGCCCTTCGTGTAGGCCTCTTCAGAGGGCCATATACGTCCCTCTAGCAGCAGTTCAAGCGCATTGGCACGTCCAACAAGCTCAACCACACAGGCGGCTTCAATAGGCGCAATAGGAAAGCCAATGCGACCAATAGGCACACCAAAACTTGAACGACGGCTTGCAATACGTAAATCGCAAGCCGTTGCAATCTCAAGCCCGCCGCCTACACACGGCCCGTCAATGGCCGCGATAACAGGTACTGGACAGTTCATTACAGCAAGGAGACCCTCGCCAAGAATCTCGTCATGGTAGCTACGCACTTGATCTCGGCTACTGTGAAGCTCGGCAAACTCCGTAATGTCAGCTCCCGATGCAAACGCCCCACCCTCACCACGAACCACAACAGCACGAAGAAGCTCATCGGCAGCTAGCTCTTTGAAAATTTCAGCCAAGCACCTCCACATTCCGACCGACAAGGCATTGAGTCGACCTGGATGTGAAAGCCAGACAGTAGCCACATGACCGCCTGCTGCGCGACTGCACCAGACCCGACCGGCGGTCGACTCACGAACGCCTTTGCCTTCTTGCGGTTGCATTTCAACGGCGGACTGAGGTTGACGGTCGTTCATCGGCTTATAAGGTCGGCTACGGACTTGGAGCGAACAATTTCCCCACGTAAAAATGCATCGTGATTTTCTTCAATGGCAGGAAGATCGTAAAGGTAGTTCACCATAAGACCCAAAGACTGCTTGAGACCCTTCACCGAGAGATCCGCCTGATGATTAATCCGATCAAGTCGCGCCCCGTTGTGAAGATGAAAACGCGCCACCGGGTCGGCCTGATGTGGCAAGGAGGAAACCTGACCAAGAAAGGCCGCACCTAGCGATCCCAGGGTTGAGCGCAGGCCTTCATCTTGGGCAAGACGCGCGAAGTCTGAGGCTGCAGATAACGACTGAACACGCGCCAGCAACTGTCGGCGACGATCTTCAAGGCGAAGCCAGACCTTCTCTGTTAAGGAGTCCCTCACAAAAGGCTCGTTGGAAAGCAGCCAACGCACGAACTCAGGAATGGGCGAGAGCGTACAGAACTGCCGAATGTCGGGGAACTCAAGCTTCAGCGCCTCAGCCACTTGCTTAATTAAAAAATTTCCAAGGTGCACACCCTTGAGCCCAGGCTGGCAGTTGGATATGGAATAGAACGCCGCCACCTTATACGGTTTGCCTGAAGGCTCTGGACACGACTTTCTGTCGAGCAAGGGGGCAATGGCATCGGGCATTTCGTACAATAAGGCAACCTCTACGAAAATGAGGGGCTCTTTGGGCAAGGCGGGGTGAAAGAAAGCAAAGAGACGTCGATCGGGCTCGAGTCGTCGACGCAGATCGGCCCAGCCATCAATTTCGTGAACCGCCTCGTGCCGAATAATTTGCTCAAGCAGACCGGCAGATGACTCCCAACTGATTTGCTCGAGCCTTAGAAAGCCAGGGTTGAACCAAGAGGCAAGAAGGTGTTCGAGATCGGAGTCAACGGCCTTCAGACTGCGGTCCTTTGCAAGACTCTGAAGAAGGGACTCCCTCATTTTTACCAAGGCCGCACAGCCCTCTGGTACCCGGTTGAGTCTTCGAAAAAGCTCTTGCCGAGGGGGCTGAGCATCGGCCACCATTTGGATGAGATCTTTGGGGTCTTGAGACTGAGCGTAGCGTTTAGCAGACTGCTCCACCAAACCCGGGTCGGGGTTGAATCCGTCAGCCAGGGCTTTGAAAAACCGGCTTTTAAAATCGGGGCCGAGCGTGTCGTAGGACTGAAGAATCTGACGAGCAATCCCAAGCCCAACGGATTCTCCCGCTTCGCCAATGAGACGCTCACAACTTGACACCAAGGCCTTTAGCGCGCGTTCACCTTGACCCTGACTGCGGCCGGACCGAAACCTTTCAAACATCTCCCGTGAACCTATCTACGAAAATTTATCTATAGGCCTGATAGATTAGCGAGGGCCTGAATATTCCGCAGTCGGTATATTCCCTGCCTTGCCACAAAAGACAGAAGGCGAGATGGAAATTAAATAAATAAAACAATGACTTAAAATAGATGCAAATAACTAAAGGCGTTCGGGCGCCCGGCCATCCTTCAATTTAGTAAAAACAAAGAACCCAACAAGGCCCAAGACCATCATGGGGATCGAAAGCCACTGCCCCATAGATAACGATACGGTAAGCCCAAGGGGTTCCAACACGGGCAATAGGCCAAGGAAAGCATCGGGCTGCCGACCAAATTCAGCAAGGAAGCGAAAAAATCCGTAGCCCAGCAAGAAGCAGCTTGCAATAACACCCCTAGGACGTGACTTGCAGCTTAGAAAAAACAGAAGGGCAAACAAAAGCAGGCCCTCCGCAAAAAATTGATAAAGCTGGGAAGGATGCCGGGCAAGGTCTGTGCCCGATTGAGGAAAGATCATGGCCCATGGAATAACGTTTGGGTCGGCTGGACGCCCCCAGAGTTCGCCATTAATAAAGTTTCCTAGACGCCCGAAAGCAAGTCCAAGAGGAACCAGCGGCGCGACATAGTCGGCAAGCGCCCAGAACCTTTGCCGATAAAACAAGGGGCGAGAGACAAGCGGCAGGCCCTCGTCGTCTAATCTTAGGGCCTGACCAAGGTGCGGTCTGCGAGCCGCGAAAAGTGCCAAGACGAAAATAACGCCAAGCAGCCCCCCGTGAAAAGCCATCCCGCCCTGCCAAATTGCCAAGGCCTCAAGGGGGTGATTCAAAAAATAGTTAGGCTGGTAGAAGGCAACATAACCCAGTCGACCGCCCAGCACGACCCCAAGCACGGCAAAGACCAAGAGGTCCTCAAGGTCCCGAACCGTCATACCCGAGCGCTGCAGGTCAAGGCGAATCTGCCATCGGCCAAGCGCATAAAACGAGGCGAAGGCAAGGAGATACATAAGGCCGTACCAATGAATCGCCAAGGGACCAAGGCTAACGGCAACCGGATCAAACTGGGGATGAACGAAGACGCTGGAAGTCACCTTAACAGTGTGCCATGAGTTGGATGAAGCCAGCTTATGATTAGAGCCTGGTTTAACTTCCTATACAAGAGACGCTATGGCTTACAACAATCGATCCAAAAATGTCACCCAGGGCGTCGCCCGGGCTCCTAACCGCTCCATGTATTACGCCATGGGTTACGAGGAAGAGGACTTTGAAAAGCCCATGGTTGGTATTGCCAACGGGCACTCCACGATCACGCCTTGTAATAGCGGCCTGCAACCCCTTGCGGATGCTGCAATTTCTGCGGTGAAAGCGTCTAGAGCCAACCCGCAGGTGTTTGGAACGCCCACCATCTCTGATGGCATCGGAATGGGTACCGAGGGCATGAAATACTCTCTCGTCTCGCGCGAAGTCATTGCCGACAGCATCGAAACATGTGTAAACGGGCAGTGGATGGATGGGGTTGTGGTAATTGGCGGCTGCGACAAGAACATGCCAGGCGGAATGATTGCCATCGCGAGAACCAATGTGCCAGCAATTTACGTTTATGGCGGCACCATTAAGCCTGGCCATCACAAAGGCAAAGACCTCACCATCGTCTCGGCCTTTGAAGCGGTTGGTGAATTTACCGCTGGACGTTTAAGTAACGAGGACTTCAAAGCCATCGAACAAAAAGCCTGCCCTGGGTCTGGCTCCTGCGGGGGAATGTACACCGCCAACACCATGAGCTCTGCCTTTGAAGCCATGGGCATGAGCCTGCCTTATTCCTCAACCATGGCCAATGAGGATGATGAAAAAATCGAGAGTGCAGCCGAATCGGCCAGGGTTCTTGTAGAGGCCATTAAGAAGGGCATTCGACCCCGAGACATCATTACTAAAAAATCCATCGAGAACGCTGTGACCGTCATTATGGCGACCGGGGGCTCCACCAATGCCGTGCTTCACTTTCTTGCCATAACGCATGCGGCAGAAATTGAATGGTCCATCGATGACTTTGAGCGCATTCGCAAGCGAACACCTATATTCTGTGACCTCAAACCCTCGGGGCAGTTCGTGATTACCGAGCTGCACAAGGTGGGCGGTATTCCACAGGTTATGAAGATGCTACTGAATGCTGGCCTCCTGCATGGCGACTGCATGACCATTACGGGGAAAACCATTGCGGAAACCCTGGCCGACGTGCCAGATCAGCCACCTGCTGGTCAGACCATTATTCGCCCCATCGATCAGCCGCTTTACAAGCAAGGACACCTCGCCATCTTGAAGGGCAACCTTTCTCCCGAGGGCTGCGTGGCAAAGATTACCGGCCTGAAGAACCCAGTTATTACTGGGCCCGCCCGAGTTTTCGACTCGGAGGACGAGGCAATGGAAGCCATTATGAAACAGTCCATTAAGGGGGGAGACGTTGTGGTCATTCGGTACGAGGGACCGCGCGGTGGCCCTGGCATGCGTGAAATGCTTGCACCAACCTCAGCGCTTATCGGTCAGGGTCTGGGCGAGTCGGTGGGTCTAATTACCGACGGTCGCTTTTCGGGTGGCACCTGGGGAATGGTGGTTGGGCACGTTGCCCCAGAGGCCTATGTGGGCGGACCGATTGCGCTGATTAAAGAAGGCGACAGCATTACCATTGACGCCCACCAGCTTCTTATTCAGCTGAATATCTCGGAAGCCGAGCTTGCGGCACGGCATGCCGCCTGGAAGAAACCAGCTCCCCGATACAGCCGCGGCGTATTGGCAAAGTTTGCTGCGCTGGCCTCAACCGCGAGCCGTGGCGCCGTTACAGACCCAGACGTCTCTAAGATATAACACGATCACAGCGTTCCCCAAGGGACTGGCGAATACACTTCATTAGCCGGTCCTTCGGGAAGAACCTTTGGGGCTCTCGCCTCCCGTTGAGTATTCGAAAACCGTGAACTTCAAGCACTATTCTTGGTCTACAATATTCGAGCTTTCAAATATAGTTGAATCGCTCAAAATATTTTTGGGGAGGAAATTTCCATGCGTTCAATCGTTCTAGCCGTCTCAATGTTTGCTCTTGCCGGTACCGCTCAGGCCAGCGCCGACCTGGTTAAAAAATACAACTGTCTGGCCTGCCACGCAGATGCTCGTAAACTGGTGGGCCCAGCTTACAAAGATGTTGCCGCCAAGTATGCAAAAGATGGCGGTGCTGCCGAGAAGCTGGCCAAGAAAATTAAGGCCGGTGGTGCTGGCGTCTGGGGTCCTATTCCCATGCCCGCGCAATCTCAGGTCTCCGATGCCGATGCATTAACCATGGCGAAATACATTCTCACCATCAAATAGTCTTTTGATGTAACTCGGGCCCTTGCAACACAGGGTTCCTGAAGGCCCCCTGCGTGACATTCATCAGGGGGCTTTTCATTTCGAGGTCTCGATATGCGAAGGGAAGTGCGAAAGACCTGTTAACGCTATTTGTCCCATACTCTTAGCCATGCACGCACTCCCTCGACGTTTTCGAATGCCACGAATAGGCATTGTTGGGCTTGGCGATGTTGGTAAACGCATTGTTCGCCAGCAACTCGAACAAGCCTCGGCCCGTTCGGGTCAGCTTGCATTTCGCCTTATTGGAATCGCAAGGCGATTCGCTCCAACACACGAGGACCCATTCTTAGCCAGCCGCGACCGAAAGGCGCGTAAAGGGCTGACTGCGCGTAACTGCCCCATCCTTGGCTGGGACCTTGATCGCCCAATGGATCAAGCTCGAATTTCAAGAATCATTACCCACTGGATTGTATTAATGCCGCCGCCTGACCCTGGCTCAGCCTCTGGTCAACAGACAACCGCGGATACGCGATCCAAACGGCTCAGTATTCAGATGCG
>JAYNLI010000007.1:0-26398 GCA_038111655.1 Bordetella sp. | reverse complement strand
GGCCTCACCCGCCTTACGCGCAGAAGAAGATGTCTGGGTGAATCATATTCATGCAGAAGATTTAGCCCATCTGGCTTGGCTCAGTTTGTTTCGTGCGGCCCCCGGCCGCATCTTCAATGCGGTGAATTACTCACGCTTAAAAATGGCCGATTACTTCGACCTTGTGGCAAAAACGAAGGGACTGCCCTTACCACGTCGGGTCTCACGTGAGGAACTTAGAGTTGAAGTTACTAAAGGATCGATTAGTCCAATGATGGCGAGTTTTATGAGTGGCTCCAGACAGGTTGAATCAACACGCCTGCTCAGTGAACTTAAAACCCGATTGCGCTATCCCACAACTGAAGAGGTTATTCGTCGCAATAAGACACCGACAACACCTCAATGAGGTCGGCCCCCGAAGGCGTCTTAAGCTGCAGACAGTCACCCTCTTGGGCTTTCAGCAATGTCTTGGCAATGGGTGAGACCCAACTCACCCAACGCTGGGCTGGGTCTACCTCGTCTTGACCCACAATGCGAATTGTCTCTTCCGCTTGATCATTACGAAGAAAGACAACGGTTGCTCCGAAAAAAATCTGGTCACTGCCACGATGAACAATAGGGTCGACCACCTGGGCCTGTTCGAGCCGTTTGGTCAAAAAACGAATCCGTCGGTCAATTTCACGTAACCGACGCTTGCCGTAGATGTAGTCACCGTTTTCAGACCGATCACCGTTGGATGCAGCCCAACGAACGGTCTCGGTAACGGCAGGCCTTTCAACCTTGATAAGTTGCTGCATTTCAGACAGAAGTCTGCGGTAACCAGCGGGTGTGATGTAGTTAGGGGCCTGCATTCTATTTGTAGAAAGATTGATGTAAATATATTGATTTTAAACAACTTTTTTCTTGACTCTGCCATCAGAAGGTGCAGAATTCAGCCTGACATAAGCCTGCATCATCTGGGGGTATGTCATTTCTCTTAACACATCTTTTTAGGTGAATACATGAAAAGCTTTGTCTCTGTTGTTTCTGCCCTGATAGTGTCCCTCTCGATGCTTGCTGGCCTGGCAACAACGTCTTCAGCTGTCGCGAGCGAGAAGAAGGTTGACTGCACCAAGAAAGCGAATGCTGAAAAGAAAGAGTGCAAGAAGAAGTAATGCAGCTGCAAGCCCCGAGCCGCAAGGCGCGGGGCTTTCATGCTAAAGAAGCAATACACCAACAAAGCCACCGGCCGCAACAACAAGCCAAACGGGTAGGCGCCAAAACACCAACCCCACAAAAAATAAAACAGCAACCGCTAAGTCGAAGGACCATGTCACTGCTGTCAAAAGAATAGGGTCGTAGAACGCCGCAAATAAAAGCCCAACAACCGCGGCATTCACGCCGTGGAAGGTAGACTGCAAGGCCGGCTTCTGCTGCAAAGCTTGCCAGAATGGCAAGGCCCCTGCCAGAAGTAAAAACGACGGTAAAAAAATAAAAATCAAAGTGAAGAGCCCAAGAAGCATCATTGCGATTGGCGACGCAAAACTATCCATCAGGGCGTAGGGCACTGCAGTTGCGGCGCCAAGAAAGCCAGCAAAGGTAAACAAAGGACCAGGCATAGACTGCACTGCACCGTAGCCAAGAAGAAAGGTTTCATTCGAGACCCAGCCGAGCTCAACAACCTGAGACTGCAAGACAGGCAGAACCACATGGCCCCCGCCAAAAACCATGGCCCCCGCTCGAAAATACGCGTCCGCAAGCCTTACAAGAAAAGCACCGTCGGTCCACCAGCTCAACATTGGTAGGCCAGACAAAAGCAGCACGAATATAGCAAGCCAGAACAAACCTGAATTTGCATCGCGGCGTGCGGAGGTTGAAGGGCTGGCTGCGACCTTGGGTGGCGCCAGGGTCGTCGGGCTTGCGGAAGTTGCATGTGACGAATAGGACGGCTTAGTAAGGCCCAACTTAAACCACCAGCCTGCCAGGCCCGAGAGAATGACGGCCAGTAACTGGCCCCAGATGCCCAGCTCACTTCCGGCAGCCAGCATAAATGCCGACACCAAGGCGCCTAGGCTTGCCCTTGCGTTATCGGGACACAAGGACTTAGCCATGCCCCAGAGAGCATGCGCAACCACCGCCACAACAACCAGCTTAATACCTGCAAGCAAGCCATAGGCAAGGCCTTGGTTTAAGTGCCCATGGCCTAGACCAATAAAAATCATGACAAGCGCCGAAGGAAGAGTAAAGCCAAGCCAGGCGGCAAGACAGCCGGAGTAACCAGCCCTTGAAAGGCCAATTCCCATTCCAACCTGACTGCTGGAAGGCCCGGGAAGAAACTGACACAGGGCTACAAGCTGAGCGTAGGCAGGGTCGGTGAACCATTGACGTCGACTAACAAACTCCTCGCGAAAATAGCCAATGTGTGCAACGGGGCCGCCAAAAGAGGTGAGGCCAAGCTTTAAAAAAATTAAAAAAAGAAGCCAAGCAGAGGTCTTATTATTGGCGGCAGGCCCGAGGGCAGCCGTTTGCGTCCTGGGCTGACCATTACCCGGAATGCTTGTCCTATCGCTCAACAAAGGCCCGTTCAATAAGATAGTCGCCTGGCTGCCCGAGCCCAGGTGAGACCTGAAAGCCCCTCTGGCCAAGCATCTCGGCGGTCTCTTTTAGCATGGAAGGACTTCCACAGATCATGGCGCGATCAACCGACGCATCAAGCGCGGGCAGTCCGATGTCGTCGAATAACCTGCCAGACTCCACGGCTGTTGTCAGTCGACCCGTGTGCGTGAAGGCTTCTCGGGTCACGGTGGGATAGTAAATAAGCTGGCTGCGAACCATGTCGCCAAGAAACTCATGTTCGGGCAACTCCTCGGTGAGATAGTCGGAGTAGGCAAGTTCGCTGACCAGTCGCACACCGTGAATAAGCACAACCTTTTCAAATCGCTCGTAGGTCTCAGGGTCTCGAACAATGCTCATGAATGGCGCAAGCCCCGTGCCCGTTGAAAAGAGGTACAAGTGCCGACCCGGCGTTAGATCGTCAAGCACCAAGGTACCCGTTGCCTTTTGACCAACAAGAAGGCTGTCACCCACCTTCACATGCTGAAGCCTGGAGGTCAAGCGGCCATCAGGCACCTTGATGGATAAGAATTCAAGATGCTCCTCATAATTCGGGCTTACAACACTGTAGGCGCGCATAAGGGGCTTGCCCTCGACCTCAAGACCAATCATCACAAAGTGGCCATTGCGAAAACGGAAACTGGACTCGCGTGTCGTGGTGAAGGAAAAAAGCGTGTCGTTCCAGTGGGTCACACTGGTAATGGTCTCGGTACTGTTTGAAGCCATGAACGGGCATTCCTTAATCGTTGTTATCGATTCCGACGTAGGGGTTGGTAAGGCGTTCCTGGCCAAAACTGCTCATGGGGCCGTGTCCGGGAATAAACTCAATATCGTCACCTAAAGGAAAAAGCCGCTGTCTGATCGATCGCAAAAGATCGTCATGATTTCCCCTGGGGAAGTCGGTTCGGCCAATCGAACCTGCGAAAAGAACGTCGCCCACGAAGGCAATGCGACTGGCCAGATGAACGAAAACAATATGACCTGGAGTGTGCCCCGGGCAATGAATCACTTCTAGCGCCTGATCGCCCACCATGACCGTCTCTCCGTCAAAGAGCCACCGGTCTGGCCGAAACGCTTGAATCTCAGGAAAGCCAAACATCTTTGACTGCGTAGGCAGTTGATCGATCCAAAAGGCGTCATCCGGGTGAGGCCCCTCAAGTGGCACACCAAGACGGGCAGCAAGAAGACCTGCCTCCCCACAATGATCGATATGACCATGGGTCAGCAAAATTTTTTCTAACCTCGCCCCTGACTGGGTGACGACAGCTTCAAGCTGATCGATATCCCCCCCGGGATCAATCAGCGCAGACTTCTTGGTCACTGGACAGACAATGAACGAGCAGTTCTGCTCGAAGGGCGTGACTGTAATAATTTCGATTTCCATAGCCCAGAGTGTATCCGGCCTAAGGGTTTTTACGGGGACAGCCTGCGAATCTCCCACTGTTTATGGCCCTGCTGCGAAGCCTCGTGGCTAAGTAGAGTGAACTCAATTCGATCGTGCAGCCTCGAGGGACGCCCCTGCCAGAACTCGAAGCGATGAGGAACCAGACAGTAGCCCCCCCAATGCTCCGGCCTCGGTGGCTGCGTGCCCAATTTGTTGCGAAAGTCATCGAAGGCCTTGGCGAGCGCCTCACGTGACACGATGGGCTGACTTTGGGCAGATGCCCAGGCCCCAATTCGGCTCTCGAGCGGACGACTGTGAAAATAGGCATCGGACTCTTCGGGGGCCACCTTCTGTAGTAAGCCCTCGACTCGAACCTGACGCTCGAGCTCGGGCCAAAAGAAGAGCAGGCTTGCTCGCGGGTTGTTAGAAATCTGTCGACCCTTTGCCGACTGGTAGTTGGTGAAAAAAACAACACCTTGAGCATCAAAGCCCTTGATAAGAACAACTCGACTGCTTGGCCCACCGCCGGGGCCGATGGTCGACAAAACCATGGCGTTGGGCTCGGGCAACTGGGCGTTAAGTGCCTCGCTCAGCCAGATATCAAACTGGTTAAAAGGGTCTTTACAAATACTGGCCTCATCGAGACTGGCCTGAGAATAGTCCTTACGCAGGTCGGCGAGTTGATTCATTGAAAACCCCTTAAAATGACAATTAGGTTACAAATAACTGCACTTGAATGATTTTAATGCAAAAAAGGCTAACTTTCCTCATTGCCCGAATGAGGCTCAACCCCTCTAAACAGCCTTACGTTGGCGGAGCCCGCCATGGGTCATTGATTATTCTTATCAATGAGTTTGAAAGCTTCAATTGGACGCGACTAACCAATGACAGGCACACTCCTTCCGTTGCTAGAGTGCCTGTTTGTTCTAGACAATGTTGTTTCTTGTTGTAAAGCATTGTTTTTTTGTTCAACCACTTAGGAGATAGTCATGCCTCAACTTAAAGGAAGCAAGACGCATCAGCATCTGAAAGATGCGTTTTCTGGCGAGAGCCAAGCCAACCGTCGTTACCTGTACTTCGCAAACAAAGCTGACGTTGAGGGCTACCCCGAAGTCGCTGCTCTGTTCCGTTCGACCGCTGAAGGCGAAACTGGCCACGCGCATGGTCACCTCGACTACCTGGCTCAGGTAGGCGACCCCGCTACCGATCTGCCTATTGGCGACTCCTCTGCAAACCTGAAGTCTGCTGTTGCCGGCGAGACCCACGAGTACACCGACATGTACCCTGGTATGGCTAAGGATGCACGCGACGAGGGATTTGACGAGGTCGCTGACTGGTTTGAGACCTTGGCGAAGGCCGAGCGTTCGCACGCCAACAAGTTCCAAAAGGCGCTCGACACACTCGACGCCTAAGCGTTTTGTATGACTGCAGGTGTGCGGGCTCTTTCTTTTTCAGAGACCGAACACCTGCATCCTCCCGACTCACCGAGAAAGCATACAAATTAATAGAACCGGTCTGGCATGCTTGGGACGATTAACAACAACACTTGAACGAATAAACAAAGTACAAAAGGACGAATATGACTGTTCGCGAAGGATCATTAGAAGCGCCCACCCGGCACCCAATCGACTGGCAGAATCCCGAGTTCTACGACGAGAAGGCCTGCTTCGACGAGCTTGAGCGAATTTTCGATATTTGCCACGGCTGTCGTCGTTGTGTCAGCCTTTGCGGCTCATTCCCCACGCTGTTCGACCTGATTGATGAGGGCGAAAGCGGAGAAATTGATGACGTTGACAAAAAAGATTACTGGAAGGTCGTTGACCAGTGTTATCTGTGTGACGTCTGCTACCTAACCAAGTGCCCCTATGTTCCGCCTCACCCTTGGAACCTTGACTTCCCCCACACCATGCTTCGAGCAAAGGCTATTCAGTTCAAGCAGGGAACGCCCACCAAATTCCGAGACACCACCTTGTCTAACACGGCTGCTAACGGCAAGTTAGCCTCGATTCCAGTGGTCGCGCAAACGGTTAATGCCCTAAGTAAAGTGAAGTCGGCACGTGCTCTGGGTGAAAAAGTAATGGGTGTTCACAAAGACGCATGGGTTCCTGAATTCACAACGAAAGTTTTTGAAAAAAATGCCAAGGTTTCAGCGGGCTTCCCCGTGAAAGATGGAGAGCGTTCAAAAGGTAAAGTTGCCATTTACACGACCTGCTACGTGAACTGGAACGAGCCTGGCATTGGCCACGATCTTGTGAAGGTACTTCAACACAACGAGATTCCTTACGTGGTGGTTGAAAAACAGGCCTGCTGTGGAATGCCAAAGCTTGAGCTTGGAGACCTTGATTCGGTTGCAACCCTGGCCAGGGAAAACCTTCCCCGGCTCGCGGACCTGGCTCGCGAGGGTTACTCCATCATGACCCCCATACCTTCTTGCACGCTTATGTTCAAGCAAGAGATTCCTCTTATGTTCCCCAATGATGCCGATACCCAGGCGGTTAAGGCAGCTATGGTTGACCCGTTTGAGTACTTTCAATTACGCCACAAAGACGGCCTTCTGAAGACCGATTTCAAAGAAGAGCTCGGCAATGTCTCGTACCACATCGCCTGCCACCTTCGTGTTCAAAACGTTGGTCAGAAAACGCGTGAAACCCTCGAGATGATTCCAGGTACCGCGGTGAACACGGTCGAGCGGTGCTCCGGCCACGCCGGCACCTGGGGTGTTAAGAAAGAATTTCATGAAATAGCCATGAAGATTGGTCGCCCTGTTTTCCGTCAGATGGCGGAGCATCCCAAGGCCAATGATGCCCAGGGTGGCGGCCCCAATTTCATTGCCTCCGACTGCCAGTTAGCAGGGCATCACATTGAGCAGGGAATGGCGGGTAAGGCCGATGGAAAGGTTGAGCATCCGCTAAGCCTTCTTGCCCGCGCCTACGGCCTCTAAAGGCTTACCGTTACAAAAAACCAATCTTCTCAACGTAAAGGAAATCGTATGAACGGAGATATACAGATGGACAAAATTAGTCGTGAATCCCTGTGGGGTCTTGAGCACTACGCACGTATTCGTAACCAGTTTCGTGCTGAGATCATGGCCCACAAAAAGCTTCGTCGGGTTGGTCTGGGTGAAAACATGACACTAATCTTTGAAGACGAAAAAACAATTCGTTACCAAATTCAGGAAATGCTTCGAATTGAAAAAACCTTCGAAGAAAAGGGCATTCAAGATGAGCTGGACGCCTACAACCCGCTTATCCCCGATGGCCGCAACTTCAAATGCACCATGATGATCGAGTATCCTGATTCGGAGATTCGCAAGATCGAGCTTCGTAAGCTTAAGGGTGTAGAAGAGAAAGTTTATGTGCAAGTTGAAGGCCGCGAAAAAGTCTGGGCGATTGCCGACGAGGACCTTGAGCGAGAGAACGACGAAAAAACGTCTTCGGTGCACTTCATGCGCTTTGAGCTCGACGAAGACATGGCCGCCGCTTTGAAGTACGGCGTGGCTCTTACCATTGGCGTCGAGCACCCAGCCTACACCTTCAAGCTCGACCCGGTGCCGGCTGAAATCCGTGGGTCACTGGTAAAAGACCTTGCATAGGCCGTCGGTGTTTTAATTTTAAGACGCTACACTGAAGGGTATGACGACCCTTAAGGCAAAAAACGTACTTGGCACGGTGCTTGAGCCCTGCAGCCTCGATCCTCTTACAGGATTCTTTCGTGATGGCTGTTGCAACTCAAGCACCGATGATTTTGGCAGTCACACCGTCTGCGCTCAGATGACAGAGGCTTTTCTGAGCTTCTCAATAGAGCGTGGCAACGACCTTTCCACACCACGACCTGAATATAAATTTCCGGGGCTCAAGCCAGGGGACAAGTGGTGCGTGTGTGCAGGACGTTGGCGTGAGGCCGCAGAGCACGGCGTTGCTCCCCCTGTCGTGCTGGCTTCAACCCACGAACGCGCCCTTGAAGTGATTGCCCTGGCCGACTTGGAATACCACGCTCTTCAGTTAGAGGCCTAGGCTAAGTCACGCGGCCGGGAAATAACGTGATCGCCTTTTCCACTTTGGGTCTCACAACGGACATGCAGTAGCCCTGGTAAGGGTTTCGGTCGAAATAATTGTCGTGCTCTGACTCTGTCGGCCAGAATGTCTTTTTAACGGACTTCGACCTGCCAGTGAAGTCATCTTCTGTAACAAGAACCAATTCGGTTACCACAGGATCTTTGTAAGCGCCTGACTGCTCCAAGCGGCCAATAAAGGCTTGGGCCTTTTCCAGCTGATTGCTGCCGACCGCAAAAATAGCAGACCGGTATTGACTGCCTATGTCGTGACCCTGCCGGTTCAAAGTGGTTGGGTCATGGATGGCAAAGAAAATTTCAAGAAGACTGTTGAAGTCAACCTGCTCGGGGTCAAAGTCAATACGAACAACCTCGGCGTGGGCTGTTCGTCCCGAGCAGACTTTCTCGTAGCTTGGCGTGGCCAGGTCGCCGCCCATGTAGCCCGACTGCACTTTTAGAACCCCCCGCACCCGCTGAAAGACAGCCTCGAGGCACCAGAAACAGCCCCCAGCAAAAAAACTTGTTTCGGTCATAGACGACAATCCCCTTTACAGATATGAGCTCAACTCAGAAGTTTATTCCTGTAAAGGAAATCAAAAGGCCTAAGGTTGCCTAGACTCCCTGTCATCTTTCGAACCGTCTTCGAAATCTCAAACGATTTAAATCAAGGATAGGACTCCATAACCATGCTACGCCGTTCACTAAGTCTCTTTAAAAACATGGCCTTCGCTGCAGTCACGATGGTAATAGCAACATCAGCGAACGCTACTGAGAATAATCGCGCAGGAGAAAGGACTGTCTTCTCGTCCCCACTTATTAGCGTCTCCGAATTGCATACGCTTCTTTCACTGCCCAATCAAAAGAATGCAGGTCATCAAGCCATTCGAGTTCTCGATACGCGTGAGCTTCTTCAGGCCGACAATAAAACACCTAACTTTGAGGCAGGGCATATTCCTGGCGCCCTCCCCCTTCCCTATTCTTCCTTACGTGGCCCAAAAGAAAGCCCAGGACGCCCACCCGAAATCTCGAAGCTGCAAGCATCACTTCAAGCCCTAGGCCTTCACCTGCAGTCCCCTATTGTGCTGACGGGTAGTGGTTCAGATCCCACTGAATTTGGTGCAGTTGCCCGAACCTACTGGACTTTAAAGTCGGTGGGTTTTAAGCATCTGGCTATACTGAATGGTGGCTTTGGGGCTTGGCTTGCAAGTAAACACCCTGTAAAGCAAGGGCCGCCACCCAGCGTTACCCACAATGCGGCACTGCAACTTACGTTTTCACATGCCCATAGCGTATCCACGCAGGAAGTGAACCAGCTTCGACTGGCCTCATCAAGCCCTCAGACTGCTCTGTTGGTGGATGCAAGGCCGGAAGACTATTACCTCGGGCAGCTTCGTCATTCGGCGGCGGCCCGCTGGGGGACATTACCCAATGCGCTGAACTTTGATAGTGAGGAATGGTTCATCCCGAACACTGGGCGGCTGCCGAGTGCAAAAGAGCTTCGGGCCATCGCTCAGGCTGAGAGGTTCTTGCAGCCCACGCCACAAGTTGCCTTCTGCAATACAGGCCACTGGGCGGCAACCCACTGGTTTATTGTTTCAGAGCTTTTAGGCCAAAAGGATGTGCGTGTATACCCCGAATCCATAATAGCCTGGAGCCAGACCGGTCTTCCAATGGACAACGAACCAAACCGTGCGGTCGCACTTCTGCGTCAGGCACAAGGCAAGGGTGTGCAGTAGAATGCAGGCATGCCTGCATCCTCTGGTCGTCCTGGCTTTCTGAATGTAAGTCCTCCTCAAAAGGCCCCTATAGAGCCGGTGAAGGGCTGCGTTTTCTGCGAGGAAGTTGGGGGGCGACTGCTTCAACATCACGAAGACTTTCGGGTGGTTGCCATTGACGACATCGAACTGCCCGGATGCGCACGTGTCGTATGGAATCATCACGTTGCCGAGCTTTCGGAACTTGACGAGACCCAACGTCTATTGCTCATGCAGGCCCTGCACGAGACAGACCTTCGGATTCGGACGCTGCACAAGCCCGATAAAATTAATATCGCAAGTTTCGGCAACAAGGTGCAGCACCTTCACTTCCACTTTATTGCCCGCTGGAAGACGGACTCGTGGTGGCCCGAAACCACGTGGTCAGAGCGACCTCCTGTTCAATGGCAGGGCATTTCAGCAGCCGGCTTTGGTGAATCAGCGCTTGAGCTCTCCGAGTCGGAGCCTGCACTCTTGGCGGTATCTGACTGGACGCAACTGAATGCCCTAGCTGCCCCACTGCGACGTTCGGTTTTCGTTGAGGAACAATCGGTTGCCGAAGACGAAGAATTTGACAGCTTTGACAGTATCAGCCGGCATGTCGTAATTGCCGCGAATCATTTTGCGCTAGGAACGGGCAGGCTTGCTCCTGATGGGCGTCTTGGACGCATTGCCGTGGCCAAGACCCACCGTAACAAAGGACTTGGACGGTTTCTGGTTCGTGCCTTGTTAAACGAAGCCCGAAGGCTTGAGTTCACATCCGTCTACTTGCATGCGCAGGTTCAGGCGCTTGGCTTCTACGAGCAACTTGGTTTTATCGCGGACAGCGAAGAGTTTCTAGAATGTGACATTGCCCATCGTTTGATGAGCCTTCACTTTTAGTTGCGGGTTGTCGCTCTTCGAAGACGATCCCATAAGGCTTCCCAGGCCGGTGTCTGGGGAAGCTTCTCAACCAAGATAAGGGTAGCTCCCGTATCGTCCCAGTCATTAAGTAATTGGTACAACTGCCTTGCGTAGCTCGCGGGGTCCGCGGGAAGAACCCGACAATCAAACCGAAAGTCATTGGGTTGCCAAATAGCCAAGGAAGAGGACTGCGGCAGCGGCATAGCCCAAGGTTCCGTGAGCAAGCAGCCAATTGTCGCTGCGGTTTCTTTTCCTGGATGATGTTCCAAAAACTTCAAAAGGCCAAGTGTGCTTAAAGCCTCTTCAGACTGAAAGAGGTCTTGGAAATCTTTACGCTCAACGAGAATCAGAGGGCATCGTGGTGCGTAATGAGAATCAAGGCTTCCAGAGACCCGAAGTACCGGCTGCCTAACATCACTGTTTCCTTGATTCGGCGGATTAAGTGAGTGTTCAAGCACGGGAAAGCCGTTGGCGATCAACCATTCATTCAGCCTCTCGCGCGATAAGCCCCCGGGTCGTAGCAGCCGAGGTACTGCGTTACGACAATCCACAATGGTGCTCTCAAGTCCAACCACACAGTCCTCCGACTTCAAGACACAGTCTTCAGCCATGAGAAAGGGCCCAAGCCCCTTTACAACATCACTTGCACGCGTTGGGCTTACGCCACCAAATCGATTCGCAGAAGGCGCTGCAACGAGCCCAGAGCCATGCTCTGCAAAAGCCATGAGCATCTGATGGGCAATGGGTTGATCGGGCACACGAATGCCAACCGAATCTTGTCCGCCCGTCACTTCTAACGGAACCAGGCCTGACTTCTTAAGAATAAGTGTGAGCGGCCCGGGCCAAAACGCCTCTGCAAGACCCAACGCCATGGGGCTCCAATGCGAAGATACCTTCAGTGCGGTCTGACTATCGGGTGCATGAAGAATAAGAGGATGCGCCTTGGGACGGCCCTTGACATCGAAAATACGAGACACCGCCTTAGGGTTCAGGCCGTCGGCACCTAGGCCATAAACCGTCTCGGTTGGAAAGGCAACAAGAAATCCTTGACGCAAAGCCGTCGCGGCCTGATCGATAGACTTTAGTGTGGACGTCTGAGTGCTTGTAAAGGACGGCAGACGACGATTGCAGCCAAGGTTGCTAGGCAATGGAAGGCAGTTAAGTTCACGCATCACCAAGCTTTTGAGTAAGGTGCCCCATTTTTCGACCTGGCCTTGGCTCGGCTTTTCCATAAAGATGCAACCAGGCATCTTTCGGCGGAACAATGCTGGACCAGTCCGGCTCACGCATAGGCTTGTCTGGGCCATCTGGAAACCAAAGATCACCAAGAAGATTGGTCATACTACAGGCGAACTGAAGGCGGGTTGAACCTAAGGGAATGTGAGCGCAGATACGCGCCTGCTGCTCAAATTGGCTGGTTGGACAAGCCTCGATGGTGTAATGACCACTGTTGTGAGGTCTGGGTGCCATTTCATTGGCAAGAAGACCAAGGTCTTCGACCCAGAAAAACTCGACAGCAAGAACACCAATGTAACCAAGTCTCAAAGCAATGGTCTTTGCGTACTGTTCAGCCTGCTGAATAATCTGCACTGGCAGTTTCACCGGGGCATCGCTCGTATGAAGAATGCCATTTCGGTGCACATTCTGCGCCGGAGGGAAAATGGCTACATGGCCCTGGGCATTGCGCGCAATTACGACTGAAATTTCAGCCTTCAAAGCCAACTTCTTCTCGAGTACGCAGGGCACGAAGCCAAGTTGCTGGAAACCATGAGCGAGTTCATCGAGGCTGTTGATAGTTAGCTGGCCCTTGCCGTCATACCCGAGCTCTGCAGTTTTTAAAATGGCGGGAAAGTGCGAGCGGTTGACATGCTCGCAGTCGATGGGCGTATTGAACGTAAGGTAAGGGCCAACAGGTATGCCTGCCTTGGTAAAGAAGCTCTTCTCTTTTCGCCGGTCTTGCGCAAGCTCAACCGATGCCGCATCGGGATAGGTTGGCCCGTACTGGGCCAAGAACCGAAGACTTGCCGACGGGACGTTTTCAAACTCAGTTGTAAAAACCTGAGCCCGAGCAGCAAGGGCCGCCAATGCCGTGGAATCGGAGTAATGGCCCACAACAACGTCGTCGGCGAGTTGGCCAGCCGGCCCCTTAGGGTCGGGATCAAGCACCACAACCTGAAGATCAAGCTTGTGCGCGGCCTGAATCATCATTCTGCCAAGTTGCCCACCACCTAGAAGGCCAATGACAGGGCTTATAGAGGCCATAAAGAACCAGCCCTGCAGACTGCCTTTCGACTACGAGCGTCCAAGGCTTGCATTCATAGACTCGGCCTGTTGAGTCTGGCGTGCACGAAACTCTTGAAGACGCTGATGAAGTGAAGGATCGTCGCGAGTAAGCCCAGCAATAAGATGCAAAGCAGCATTCGCAGCACCCGCCTCTCCGATGGCAAAAGTGGCAACTGGAATGCCTTTAGGCATCTGCACAATGGAATACAGCGAATCTTCACCGCGAAGGTATTTAGAGGGAACAGGTACTCCAAAAACGGGAACTGTGGTTTTCGCTGCCAACATCCCAGGTAAATGGGCCGCCCCCCCGGCTCCAGCAATTAGGCCGACAATGCCACGTGCGCGAGCCGATTCGGCATAACGATAAAGTTCATCCGGCATACGATGTGCAGAGACCACTCGGACCTCATGGGGTAGTCCAAACTGATCGAGAACGTCCACTGCATGACGCATGACCTCCCAGTCAGACTGTGACCCCATCACAACACCAACAACGGGCGTACGAACCCCCGCAAGACGAGAGAGCGCGTCGCGATATTTTTGAGCCGTTTGTTCAATTACATAGTCGGGAAGTAAAGGAGCGGGAGCTTGTTTGTTCCAGTCAAGCGTTTCCAAGTAGTCGCGGACGTACTGTTTATCGAAGCTCGGGGGACTGGAACCTTCAACATAGCTGTCGGCAGGCCAGAAGCGAGAGGAGTCTGCCGTAAGCACCTCATCCATAAGGTGAAGCTTGCCTTTAACGTCTAAGCCAAACTCAAACTTCGTGTCAGCAATAATAATGCCTTGGGTCAGGGCGTAATTGGCTGCCTCTTGATAAAGCTGAAGACTTATTGATCGAATCTTTTCGGCAAGATCTTTGCCGATTTGATTGGCCATTTGTTCAAAGCTTATGTTTTCATCGTGCTCACCCATCTCAGCCTTACGCGCGGGCGTGAAGATGGGCTCGGGCAGTTTGCTTGCCTGTTTCAAGCCTTTTGGAAGTGTTATGCCACAAACACTGCCCGTGGCCTGGTAGTCCTTCCATCCACCACCAATTAAGTAGCCCCGAACCACCGCCTCAACGAGGACAGGTTTTAATCGCTTGGCAACAACCGCCCGACCTCGCACCTGATCGACCTCGCTGGCGGCGACCACGGTTTCTGGATCGATACCCGTAAGGTGGTTCGGTACAACACCCGCAAGTCGAGCAAACCAAAACTCCGACAGCCGATTCAATATAGCGCCCTTATCGGGGATAGGCTGACCCAAAATGACGTCGAAGGCCGAAAGACGGTCGGTGGCCACCATAAGGAGTTGGTCATCACCAACAGCATAAAGGTCGCGCACCTTCCCGCGCCCAAGCAGGGGAAGTGATTGGATATGGCTTTGTAACACTACTGGACGCGCTGGTTTAAGGCGCCTTCGGTGTAATGACTTGCCATGACTGAAAGACTAATAGGCTTAATTTTGCTACCTTGACCGGCACAACCAAATTCTTGGTAACGCGCTTTACAGATGGTCTTTGCAGCCTCTCGAGCGGGCTTTAGAAAATCTCTGGGGTCGAAATGCGAAGGGTTTTCGGCCATGAATCGGCGCACAGACGCCGTCATCGCTAACCGAATGTCAGTGTCAATGTTAATTTTCCGCACACCATGCTTAATAGCCTCTTGAATTTCCTCGACCGGCACACCGTAGGTTTCTTTCATATCACCGCCGAACTTACGAATTTCTTCAAGAAGGTCTTGGGGTACCGAGGAGGATCCGTGCATCACAAGATGAGTTGTTGGAATGCGCTTATTAATTTCCTTTATGCGATCAATGGCAAGAATATCGCCTGTCGGCTTGCGCGAAAACTTATAGGCCCCATGGCTTGTTCCAATAGCAATCGCCAGCGCATCAAGCTGGGTGCGTTTTACGAAATCGGCGGCCTGCTCCGGGTCGGTAAGTAACTGTTCACGGGTCATGGTGGCGTCTGCACCGTGGCCATCTTCCTTATCACCCTTCATGGTCTCAAGCGAGCCAAGGCAGCCAAGCTCGCCTTCCACGGAGACACCTAGCTTATGCGCCATGGCCACAACTTGAGAGGTAACTTGCACGTTGTAGTCGTAGCTGGCAATGGTTTTGCCATCGGCCTCAAGCGAGCCGTCCATCATGACACTTGAAAAACCAAGCGCGATAGCACCCTGGCAGACCTCGGGGCTTTGGCCATGGTCTTGATGCATGACAACGGGCACCTTGGGGCAGGCCTCGAGGGCTGCAAGAATTAGGTGTTTAAGAAAGTCCTCACCAGCATATCGACGCGCACCCGCACTGGCCTGCATGATCACGGGGGCATCGACCTCTTGGGCGGCCAACATAATGGCCTGAACCTGCTCAAGGTTGTTGACATTGAACGCAGGAACCCCATAGCTATTTTCCGCGGCATGATCCAAGACTTGTCGAAGTGAGACTAAAGGCATGACACAAACCCCAATGAAAACGAACTAGTAATTATGCTTGGAAAAGCTCGAAGATGGTTTGGCCGTGATCTGAACAATTTTTAAGGAGTTGGTGCCGCCGGTCTGACCAATAGGGTCGCCCATGGTGATAATGACGAGCTCACCAGGCTGAACAACACCTGCGTCTACAAGCCTCTGCTCGGCTGCCAGAAGCAAGGCCTCACGGTCAGAGGCCTGGAAATCGAACATAAGGGGCTCAACGTCTCTGTAAAGCGCCATACGACGTCTACTGGTCTCCTCGGGGGTGAGCGCATAAATGGGTACGCCTGCATTCAACCGGGACATCCAAAGCGCCGTCGAGCCCGACTGGGTTAAAGCCACCAAGGCCTTCACATTCAAATGGCGCGCCGTGAAAAAGCTTGCCATCGCAATGGACTGGTCGATGCGCTGAAAGGTACGGTTCAAAAACTCAGTATCCAGGGTTCGCTCGGCAAACTTCTCGGCCTCAATACAAATACGCACCATCGACTGCACGGTTCGAACCGGATGAGCGCCTGCGGCGGTCTCGGCGCTGAGCATCACGGCGTCGGTTCCATCGAGAACCGCATTGGCCACATCAGAGACCTCAGCCCGGGTAGGCACAGGCGAACTAATCATGGACTCCATCATTTGTGTGGCCGTAATGGTCAGACGGTTCGCCTCACGGGCCATGCGGATCATCTTCTTCTGAAGACTGGGGACCGCGGCATCACCAACCTCAACAGCCAAGTCGCCTCTTGCCACCATCAGGCCCTTGGAGGCCTGAATAATATCCTGCAGGTTTTCAATGGCCTCGACGCGTTCGATCTTAGCGATGGTCTGTGCCTTAGACCCAACCGCGTCGAGTAATCGCTGGGCCTCTTGCATATCCGATGCCGACTTTGGGAAGGAGACCGCCAGGTAATCAGCCTCAATGGCTGCGGCCACTTGGATATCAGATCGATCTTTATCGGTCAGCGCCGGAGCAGACAGCCCTCCTCCCTGTCGATTAATACCCTTTCGATCGGAGATAACACCACCCTCGATAACAACGCAGTCAATGGCCTGAGAGCTAACGGCCTCAACTCGCATGGAAATAAGACCGTCGTTCAACAAAAGCGTGTCACCGGCTTTCACATCTTTGACGAGTTCAGGGTAGTCGAGACCCACCTGGGTGGAATCACCTTCGGGGCAATTAACTAACAACCGAAAGGCTTTGCCTGCCTGCAGCATCTCCTTGCCATTCTTAAACTTGCCTACACGAATCTTTGGGCCTTGAAGATCTGCAAGAATGGCAATATCACGCCCACAGTCGGCTGCGGCCTGACGGATACTATCGGCCCGAGCACGATGCTCATCGGCGGTGCCGTGAGAGAAATTAAGGCGAAAAACATCAACGCCCGCTTCCACCAAGGCTCTTATCTGTTCGGCGCTGCTACTTGCCGGCCCAAGGGTGGCAACAATTTTGGTTGCCCGAGACAATCCAAGGTTATTGCTCACCCCATTGACCCCTTAAAAGAGAGATAGCGACAAGACATAAAAACCAACAAAAACTAGGCGCGTGCTTCAAGCGCTGCGACCGCCGGCAGCGTCTTACCCTCTAAGAACTCAAGAAAAGCACCACCTCCAGTCGAGATGTAATTGATTTGATTGCTAATGTTGTACTTGGAAATTGCAGCTAAGGTATCACCGCCACCAGCAATTGAAAAGCCAGGTGAGTGCGCAATGGCGGAAGCGAGGGTCCTCGTTCCCTCGGAAAACTGCTCAATTTCAAAAACACCGACAGGACCGTTCCAGACAATGGTGCCCGCTTTCGCAACGATCCCGGCAAGTTCAGCCGCCGTCTGAGGTCCAATATCGAGAATCATGTCATCCGAGGCGCAGTCGGTTGCGGCCACCTTGTTGGCCCGTGCTTGCGCAGAAAACTCATTGGCAGTCACGATATCAACCGGGATCGGAACCGAGGCTCCGCGAGCCTCCATGGCCGTCATAATGGCCTTTGCCTCTTCGATAAGATCGTTCTCGGCAAGTGACTTGCCAATGGGCAGGCCCTTGGCCACCATAAAAGTATTGGCAATGCCACCACCAACAATAAGCTGATCAACCTTTTGCGAGAGTGACTTCAGAATAGTGAGCTTGGTTGACACCTTCGAGCCCGCAACAATGGCAACCAGCGGTCGACGCGGCGACTGCAAGGCCCTACCCAAGGCGTCGAGTTCTGCAGCCATTAGAGGGCCTGCACAGGCCTCGGCCACAAATTGGGCCATGCCATGGGTGGTAGCCTCGGCGCGGTGGGCAGTGCCAAAGGCATCGTTCACATAGACGTCGCAAAGCGCCGCCATTTTCTTTGCAAGCTGCTCATCATCCTTCTTCTCGCCCTTGTTGCCCCGGCAATTTTCAAGAACCACAAGATCACCGGCAGCAACCGTAACGCCCTCTTCCACCCAATGGCTAACCAAGGGCACCTTACGCCCCAGCAGTTCAGCGATACGACTGGCCACTGGCGCAAGAGAGTCTTCTGGCTTGAGATCGCCCTCGGTTGGGCGACCAAGATGGGACGTCACCATGACAGCCGCACCTGCTTCCAGAGCTTGCTCAATGGCAGGCAAAGAAGCCCGGATTCGTGTGTCATCGGTAATACGACCAGAATCGTCTTGGGGAACATTAAGATCCGCGCGAATGAAGACACGCTTACCCTTAAGCGAAATGTCCGAAAGGCGTTTGAATTTCATCAGGCAGCTCCGCGTCTACTTGGCTGACATGAGTACAACCGTCGTGTCGAGCATACGATTCGAAAAGCCCCATTCATTGTCGTACCACGACAGCACCTTCACCAGACGGCCATCTTGCGAGACTCGAGTCTGGGTGGCATCAAACACACTGGAATGCGTATCGTGGTTAAAGTCAACCGAGACCAAGGGTGCCGTGTTGTAACCCAGAACACCTTTTAGGGGCCCTTCCGAGGCAGCTTTCAAGAGAGCATTGACCTCCTCAGCCGTCGTTGCTTTTTTCGCCATAAAGCTAAGGTCAACCACAGACACGTTAATGGTGGGTACACGCATAGCAAACCCGTCAAGCTTTCCATTAAGGTCGGGCAGCACAAGCCCCACCGCAGCGGCGGCACCTGTTTTCGTGGGAATCATGCTCATAGTGGCGGAACGAGCACGACGAAGGTCTTCGTGATACACGTCGGTAAGAACCTGATCGTTGGTGTAGGCATGGATGGTCGTCATAAGGCCCGACTCAATGCCCAGTGACTCGTGCAGAACCTTGGCCATGGGTGCAAGGCAATTGGTTGTGCAGGACGCATTCGAAATAACGGTGTCACTTGCTTTTAGAACATTCTGATTCACACCATAGACCACCGTGGCGTCGACATCTTTGCCACCAGGCGCTGAAATAACCACTTTCTTGGCACCGCCCGCAAGGTGGGCGCTGGCCTTTTCTTTCGAGGTGAAAAAACCTGTGCACTCCAAGACAACGTCAACGCCAAGATCTTTCCATGGAAGCTCAGCGGGGTTGCGATTGGCCAACACTTTAATTCGATCGCCATTGACAACCATGCAGTCGCCGTCCACCGAAACCGCACCCGGAAACTTGCCATGCGCCGTATCGTATTGAGTAAGGTGGGCATTGGTCTCGGGTTTTCCGAGATCGTTAATGGCAACGATCTCAATGACATGACGCTTACCGCCCTCGTAGTGAGCCCGCAAAACATTTCGTCCAATGCGACCGTAACCGTTAATCGCAACCTTAATGGTCATACTGATTCTCCTTTTTATTTTGAATTCTTAATTGCCAGCGCGCGACGCGCAGTGTTAGCAACGGCCAACGCCGTGATGTCGAAGTGCTTGTAAACGTCAGACGCCGGGGCTGACTCGCCAAAACGGTCAAGACCAACCACAGCGGCCGGCTGATATTTCCACCAGAAATCGGTCACGCCCGCCTCAACAACAATACGTGGGGCATTTGTTGGAAGTACCGAGGCCTTGTAGTCCTCAGACTGCTGATCAAAGACCGTCGTAGATGGAACCGAAACAACGCGCACCTTAAGGCGATTCTCGGACCTAAGCATTTGTGCAGCCTCGACGGCCAGACCAACCTCAGAACCCGTTGCCATTAAAACAACCTGTGGCTGAGGATCCGAAGACAACACATACGCCCCCTTCGCAATATCAGCAGCCTGCGATGAAGATTTCACCTGAGCAGGAAGGGCCTGACGTGAGAGCAGCAAAGCCGTGGGGCCATCGTGGCGCTCAAGCGCCGACTTCCAGGCCACGGCGGTTTCAACGGCATCAGCTGGGCGCCAGACGTGTAAAAAAGGAATGAGTCGCAAAGACGAGGGATGTTCCACCGGTTGGTGTGTGGGCCCGTCCTCCCCAAGACCAATGGAATCGTGAGTAAAGACATGAATAACGCGCTGATGCATAAGCGCGGCCATACGAATAGCATTACGGCTGTAATCGGAGAAGGTAAGGAAGGTACCGCAATAAGGAATAAAACCACCATGCAGGGCAATGCCATTGCAGATGGCGGCCATACCAAACTCGCGAACACCATAACTAATGTGCTGACCGGGGCTCAGTTCGCCCTTACGGTTCACGGAGAGACTGGCCACTCCTTTCCAGTTGGTCAGGTTGCTGCCGGTAAGGTCTGCCGACCCGCCGAGCAGACCGGCGAGTTTCGGGCCGATCTCGTCAAGGACCATCTGCGAGGCTTTACGGCTCGCAACGCTAGGCGCCCCTTTGCAGAGCTTCTCAATGTAGGTCTGCATGGTGGCCGCGAAATCGTTGGGCAAGCCCCCAGTCATGCGGCGCTTAAACTCAACCGCCTTGCCGGGAAAGGCCATGCTGTAGGCTTCAAAGAGCTTATTCCAGGCTGCTTCATGGGACTGGCCCAGCTCACGAGCATCCCAAGCCTTGGCAATGTCGCAAGGCAGCTCGAAGGGCGCGTGAGGCCAACCAATGGCTTTGCGTGTAAGCGCAATTTCCTCCGTCCCAAGCGCCTCACCATGGGCCTTTGCTGTGCCCGCGCGGTTGGGCGAGCCTTGACCAATAACGGTTTTACAAATAATTAACGTAGGAGCAAACCTGTCGTTGCAGCCGTTGGCAGCCCAGTCGCGCGCCTGCTCGAGTGCGGCAGAGACCTGGGCCACGTCATGGCCGTCAATGGGCCCAATGACATTCCAACCGTAGGCCTCAAAACGCTTCTTGGTGTCGTCACGGAACCAGCCCTCGACATTGCCATCAATAGATATGGAGTTGTCGTCGTACAAAGCAATGAGTTTGGAGAGGCCCCAAACGCCAGCAAGGGCACAGGTTTCGTGACTGATTCCCTCCATAAGGCAGCCATCGCCCAAGAAGACATACGTGCAATGGTCAACCAGATTAAAGCCGGGCTCATTAAATTCCGCGGCAAGAAGTCTCTCGGCGAGTGCCATGCCAACGGCATTAGAAACGCCCTGCCCTAGCGGGCCGGTGGTGGTCTCAACCCCCGGCGTCATGCCCACCTCGGGGTGGCCTGGCGTCTTCGAATGAAGCTGACGGAAGTTCTTCAGCTCTTTCATAGGAAGGTCGTAGCCCGTGAGATGCAGCAGTGCGTAAATAAGCATGGACCCGTGGCCGTTGCTTAGAACAAATCGGTCGCGATTCGCCCAAGAAGGGTTTAAGGGGCTGTGCCTTAGCTGGCCGTGCCATAAGGCCACTGCCATTTCGGCCATGCCCATGGGCATGCCTGGGTGGCCGGAGTTGGCTTGCTGAACAGCATCCATGGCAAGCGCTCGTATGGCATTGGCGATTGACTGGTTTTGCTCAGAACTGGATTGTTTACTTTTAGGGGCAGCTGTTATTTGAGTATGCGTCGTTGCCAAAATCCGTCTCCAAAAAAGGAACGAACCCCAACCTTTAAGGCCAATAATGACCTGCACGGGCCTCCCAAGGGGTGTTAACGTACTGAAAGACTACTGGAAAGCCCTAAGTGTACCCGTGAGACCCCTGCAAATCCTGAAGAGATTCTTACGCAAATTGTTAAGAAACCACTTACCTTCAACCACAGCACCTTCAACCATGCTTGCCGCCTAAGTCGATGACACCCCGACTCTATCTGCCCAACCTACAACCCGGACAACTCACACTTACAGCCGAACAGAGCCATCATCTGGTGCGTGTCCTTCGCCTAGAGCCGGGGGCCAGACTGGTGGGCTTTAACGGACAAGGACAGGAAGCGCCTATGCAACTTCTTGTTGCCGATCGTCAGGCCTGCCATGTTGAAGTCGAGGATCTGCAGACCCTCAACCGTGAGTCCCCCTTGCGCACAGTGGTGTTGCAAGCCTTATGCACAGGGGACAAAATGGATTGGGTTGTTCAGAAATCAAGTGAGCTTGGCACCAGCGAGGTCTGGCCTATTCAGTCCGAACGCTCAGTCATACGACTTTCAGGCGCTCGCGCCGAAAACAGGATTGAACACTGGCGCAAAATTGCTGAGTCCGCTGCAGCCCAATGCGGTCGAAACAGACTGCCCATCATTGCACCCATCCAAACCTTTCAACAGGCCGTTCTGCGCTTTCGAAACGAGCCCGAGCCAAAGTCGGCCTGGCTCCTGGATCCCTTCGCAGACCAAAGCCTTTCCTCGGCGAATTTAAACCCGTACATGGCCATTCTTATTGGTCCCGAGGCTGGTTTTACAGACGAAGAAGAGGCTTTCGCGCGCGACCACGGCTTTCAGGGCGTTCGATCGGGGCCTCGTATTCTAAGAACAGAGACGGCCGCGACAGCGGTTTTGGCGAGCCTGGCCTGCCGCTGCGGAGAGTTCTAAACCAAGAACCCCCGCCAAGGGCACTTGAATTAAATAGGCGCGTAGCCGGGGCGATTCGCTCCAACAACGGTTACGGCGGTGGTATTCACCACGCGCCTGACTGTTGCCGATGGCGTGAGGATAAGCACGGGCGCAGCACAGCCCAGAAGAAGTGGGCCAATGGCAATATTGTTTCCTGCTGCTGTCTTTAAAAGATTATAGGAAATGTTGGCCGTTTCTAAATTAGGCATCACCAAAAGGTTGGCACTGCCCTGAAGGGTTGACCGAGGCATGATGCGCGCACGCATCTCGGGGTCAAGGGCCACATCGCCCTGCATCTCACCGTCCACATTCAAATTTGGATCAAGCTGGCGAATAAGGGAGAGTGCCTTCACCATTTTCTCGGCGCTTACTGAAGCAACAGTTCCAAAATTCGAGGCCGACAACAAGGCCACTCGTGGCTCAAGACCAATACCGCGCAAGGCTTCGGCGGCTCCCAGCGTAAGCTCGCAAATCTGCTCGGCCGTGGGGTCTTGGTTTACATGCGTGTCCACAATTCCGATGGTGCGATTGGGAAGCATGACAATATTCAAGGCACCATAAACCGATGAACCAGGCGCCTTTCCAAGAACCTGATCAACGTAATGAAGGTGCAGGCCATGGGTTCCAAACGTTCCACAAATAAGGGCGTCGGCTTCGCCCTTGTGAATCATCATTGCGCCAATTAACGTATTACGTCGACGCATTTCAATTTGTGCGTATTGGGCCGTTACGCCTTTTCGTTCTGTAAGAAGGTGGTAGGTCTCCCAGTAATCGCGGTAACGATCATCTTGCTCAGGGTTCACAAGCTCAAAGTCAACACCCATGCGAATACGTAGCCCGAGCTGAACAATACGTTTTTCTACGACTTGTGGACGACCGACCAAAATCGGTTGCGCAATTTTTTCATCTACAACCACCTGAATGGCTCGCAACACGCGCTCGTCTTCACCCTCGGCATAGACCACCCGACGACGCTCGGCTGACTTTGCAAGGGCCATGATGGGCTTCATGAAATTGCCCGACAGGTAGACGAACTCTTGCAGCCTGCCCACGTAGGCCACAAAGTCATCGATGGGGCGTGTCGCGACCCCGTCTCCAATGGCCGCCTTGGCAACCGCGGGGGCTATTTTTACGATCAGTCTGGGGTCAAACGGCTTCGGAATAAGATACTCGGGCCCGAAGCTAAGCCCATCGGATCCATAGGCCGCCGTGACAATGTCGGACTGCTCAGCCCGAGCAAGCTCAGCAACAGCGTGCACGGCTGCAAGCTCCATGTTGCGCGTAATGGTAGTTGCACCCACATCAAGCGCACCCCTAAAAATAAAGGGGAAGCACAAGACATTGTTCACCTGATTGGGGTAGTCGGTGCGCCCCGTCGCAATAATGGCATCGGGCCGAACGGACTTCGCCTCGTCCGGAAGAATTTCAGGCTCTGGATTAGCCAGAGCAAAAATAAGGGGACTTACGGCCATTTTTTTGACCATCTCGGGCTTCAAGACACGGCCTGCAGAAAGTCCTAGAAAAATATCAGCGTCCTCAATGACCTCGCTTAAGCTGCGGGCGTTTGTGGCCTGGGCGAACCTTGCCTTTTCTGGGTCCATAAGCTCAGTACGACCTTCGTAGACCACCCCTTTAATGTCGGTTACCCAAATATGCTCTCTGGGCAGACCGAGGTCGAGAAGCAGATCGAGACAGGCCAAAGCCGCGGCGCCCGCTCCAGAGACCACCACTTTGACTGATTCAATCTCCTTACCAACAACTTTTAAACCATTCACAATCGCTGCGCCCACTACAATGGCGGTGCCATGCTGATCGTCGTGAAAGACAGGAATCTTCATGCGCTCACGCAACTTACGCTCGACATAGAAACAATCTGGCGCCTTAATGTCTTCCAGATTAATACCGCCAAACGTGGGCTCAAGCGCGGCAACGATATCAACGAGCTTGTCGAGATCTCGCTCGTCGACTTCAATGTCGAAGACATCGATACCCGCGAACTTCTTAAATAAGACGCCCTTACCTTCCATGACTGGCTTGGAGGCCAATGGACCGATATCGCCAAGACCCAAAACGGCTGTACCGTTCGTAACAACGGCAACCAGGTTACCGCGAGCTGTGTATCGAAAAGCGTTAAGGGGGTCGGCAACAATTTCCTCACATGCGGCCGCCACCCCTGGGGAATAGGCAAGCGCCAAATCTCGCTGGTTCACCAATTGCTTCGTGGGCGTCACCGAGATCTTTCCCGGGCGACCTCGCTCGTGATATTCGAGTGCCTGTTTACGCAACTGTAGGTCCATGCAAGAGCCTTTTATGTTTGTTGGAAAGTAGTAAGGAGGATTATGAACATGTTCGCCGGCGAAGGCAGACTATTCACCCGATGCGTTAAGCACCCTGCCTTGCGCTGCAGTAATAATCCTTCTGCGCTCACGCATAACTTTTGCGGGGTAATCGGTCACGCCATTCGGCCCGACGCCCACGTAGGCACGAAGGGCTGAATCAAGGCTGCGGTAGCGATCGAGGTACTCCCGAAGAATGGTTGCGCCAACCCGTATGTTGGCCCATGGGGTAAGTGCTAAGTCGGGGCCGCCCAAGGCCTGAAATTTTTCAACATGAACATCCGCCATGATCTGCATTAGGCCCTTGGCACCTACTGAGCTTTCGGCCAAAGGATTGAAGCGAGACTCAATGGCAATAACGGCCAAGACAAGATAAGGATCGAGCCGAAAGAGTTCCGCCGCCTGAAAGGCATGCCCAACAATCTGCTCCACCGCCCCCTGGGCAACGCGGTAGCGCTTCGCTATCCAGTGGGCAGCCCTTGCCCGCTCGTTAGCAAGACCCGATGGACGAGAAACAAATAAAGAATCAACCGGTGGCGTCTGAAAGGCCGACTGAACAATGGCAGCCCAAGCCATGAAACGCGAGCGGCCCGCAGGGGTAATGACGGTGGACAACAAAATAAGCGCGACCACCATAATCCCCACCAAAGATCGGCCAATGTTTTCAACCGGAGGGGCAACCGGTGTGGGAGGTGTGTTGTCCATAAGGAGAAGGGTAGCGAATTAAACCTCTTTAGTGGTAAGGTGCCGCGCTGCTATTGCCCTTTTTGTCGAGGAGAGTTGCATGACACTTGAGAAAAATGAAAATTACTTTGAACTTACCGATGAGAATGACCGTGCATCGGCCATTGAAACGCAGTTCAATGAGGATGCGCTCGAACAGGCCCGGCGAAAAACCGCGCCCGAGACCAGCCCAGACTTCGATGGCGTGCATTGCATCGACTGTGGCGAGTCCATTGTTGCCGCAAGGTTAAAGCTTGGAAAAATCCGCTGCATTGACTGTCAGACCATCCTTGAAAAACAAAACCGCTTCTTTGCCCAATAGCGCATGACAGCGGTCTGTCCTGTACTACGATAAGGGTAAACCCTAAATTTTTATAGGGGCCTTGAAAATCTTGCTATTGGCCCCTACTATTAGCACTCGTTAGCACGGAGTGCTAACAAATGGTTGCGCTGCGCTTTAAATCAGTGCAATTAAGTTTTTTCCTCAACCCTAATCTTCTTAAATGGAGTGAACTGAATGAAACTGCGTCCCTTACATGACCGGATTGTGGTCAAGCGCCTGGACAACGAGCGTAAAACTGCCTCCGGAATCGTTATTCCTGAGAGTGCTGCCGAAAAGCCAGATCAGGGTGAAGTCATGGCCGTGGGTAACGGAAAAATTCAAGACGACGGCAAGCAACGTGCGCTCGACGTCAAAGTCGGCGACAAGATTCTTTTTGGCAAGTACTCCGGCCAGACCGTCAAGGTCGACGGCGAAGAGCTGCTTGTTCTGCGTGAAGACGACGTCATGGCAGTGATTGAAGGCTAATGACCCCATCGGTCATCGCATTCCCTCAACTTTTGTCACATTATTAGGAGTTATTCATGGCTGCAAAACAAGTTTTATTTGGCGACGACGGTCGCTCCAAAATGGTGAATGGCGTCAACATTCTTGCCAACGCCGTTAAAGTTACTCTCGGCCCCAAGGGTCGTAATGTCGTACTCGAGCGCTCCTTTGGCTCGCCTACTGTCACCAAGGATGGCGTGTCGGTTGCCAAGGAAATTGAACTGGAAGACAAGTTCGAGAACATGGGTGCCCAGATGGTGAAAGAAGTCGCCTCCAAAACGTCTGATAACGCCGGTGA
>JAYNLI010000006.1:45928-52060 GCA_038111655.1 Bordetella sp. | reverse complement strand
CTTCGGTCTTCTGCTTCTCGCCTACGTGGGAAGCCGGTTTGTCGTTGAAGTTCTCGTTAACCCAGCCGTCTCGTAGGCTGTTTTAGATACAGGTTCCATGGGCTTAGTTACTCGCATCCTTCTTCTCGTTGCCATTGCCTTACTGGCTTTTTTCTGGATACGAAAAATGCTGCGTGCGGGCGACTCCTCGGAAAAAAAGCCCGCTCAGCCTGCCCATTCCGACCAGGTGGGCGATCGCCCTCAAGACCTTATTGCTTGTCATCATTGTGGCCTGCATTTTCCGCAGGCCGATGCCTGCCTTAAAGACGGTCGAACCTATTGTTGCGATGACCATGCCAGAGCGGGCCCCAAAACCAACAATTGAGTCTTTCGCATGCCAACCGTCTCGCGACTAAGGCCGTCGGGGTGGCTGCGTGAGCTTGAGGGCCCAACCGCATGCATCTGGGCGCCAAGCCCCAATCACAACGAGCGGCCACCATGCGCGAGCATTCGTCTCGCCGTTGTTCATAGCATTAGTCTGCCGCCGGGTGTATTTGGCGGGACTGGTATTGATGACCTGTTCCTAAACCGTCTTGGACCATCGGCGCCTCCTGAACTTCAGTCGCTTCTAGGGCTGCGGGTCTCAAGCCACTTTCTTATTACCCGAACTGCGCGTCTTATTCAGTATGTGCCGGTCACTCGTCGGGCATGGCATGCGGGCCAATCCTATTTTGAGGGCGAGGATGACTGCAATAACTTTTCGATTGGGATTGAGCTCGAGGGGACCGATGACCAGCCGTATGAACGGCAACAAATCGAACGGCTTGCATGGCTGCTTGTGGAGTTATCCCAACATATCCCCAGCTTGTCCACAATAACGGGTCATTCTGTCATTGCCCCTGGACGTAAAACCGACCCGGGGCCGTGTTTTGACTGGGCGTTACTCGCGGGTGAACTGGCGAGTCTAGGCTCTACATTACGCTGTCGGCCCGAGTAGAAAACATTGTCATCGACGACCTAAGTCCCCATGGGAATCAGAGGGTCAGATACCCACTGAACGAAAGCTATAGCGAAGGAAAATTTTTTTTTTCAGAAGGGGCCTAGCCTTGGGATGCGTTCAACAATTTTCTAGGGATTTTCCTAGTTTTGAAGCTTGCTCAAAGGGCGGTTCCACTACTAGAATTAGTATATATGACGGCTTGTCTGTACTACCGGTAGTGTGATGAGTGATGAGGAACCCGGGCGCTCAGTGTAAACAAAGGCCGTTTTGTCAGTGTCAGTTCATGCAGATCCCCACAAATCTGCGTACATCACGTTTTAAATTTCCCGCTGAAGGAGAAAAGAGCCATGCAATGGGCCGCCCAATCCACCGAGACCACTTCCACGAGTCCCGGTCCTTTTCCAAATCCAAGCGATGCAAGCCACGAGCCCCGTGAACAAGGCATGTCCACGCACGCGAACCTTGGCGACATCAAAGTTATTCGGCGCAATGGCGCGGTGGTTTCGTTTGAAGCCCCCAAAATTACAGTGGCGCTCACTAAGGCTTTCCTGGCCGTTCAGGGTGATAAGGGCGCGGCAAGTGCAAGGGTTCGAGAAGTGACCGAGGCGCTGACCTCCCAGGTTGTCAGCGCCCTGTTACGCAGGCTTCCGGCCGGAGGCACGGTTCACATTGAAGACATTCAAGACCAGGTCGAGCTTGCTTTAATGCGCTCGGGTGAGCATGAAATTGCTCGAGCCTATGTTCTTTACCGTGAACGTCGTACCCAAGAGCGAGTAAGCAAGACCAGGCAAGACATTGCCGAGCACAGCCTTTCCATGCTGGTTGATGGCCGGTCCGTTCCCCTGGATCAGGCTTGGCTTGAGGGAATGATTGCAGACGCCTGCCTTGGTCTTGACGATCAGGTGAGTGCCCAGCAGGTTTTGGCCGACACACTGAAGAATATTTACGACGGTGTGCCCATCGATGAAATTGAAAAGTCCGCCATTCTGGCGGCGCGCGCTCTTACCGAAAAGGACCCCGCCTATGCAAAAGTCAGTGCCCGCCTGTTGTTGCACACCATTCGCAAGGAAATCCTGGGGGCAGAGATCCCGCAGGCCGAAATGGCGTCACGTTATGTCGAATACTTCCCTCGCTATATCAAGAAGGGCATTGAGATCGGCCTATTAAACGAGGACCTCGCACGTTTCGATCTCAAGCGCATGGCGCAGGCCATTGTTGCCGACCGCGACTTTCAGTTCGATTACCTTGGCCTGCAGACTCTTTACGACCGCTATTTCCTTATCAATCGCAACGATACCTTCTCCGGCGAGGGTCGCCGCATTGAAATGCCCCAGGCCTTCTTTATGCGGGTGGCCATGGGTCTGGCGATTGCAGAAATCAACCGCGAAGATCGGGCCATTGAGTTCTACCAATTGCTCTCGAGCTTCGATTTCATGAGCTCAACGCCCACATTATTTAACAGTGGGACCACTCACTCCCAGCTCTCATCGTGCTACCTTACAACGGTGGCTGACGACCTCGACGGAATTTACGAGGCCATTAAAGAAAACGCCCTTCTCGCCAAGTACGCTGGCGGCCTGGGGAATGACTGGACACCGGTGCGCGCCCTTGGCAGTCACATTAAGGGAACCAATGGCAAGAGTCAGGGCGTGGTCCCCTTCTTAAAGGTGGTCAACGATACCGCTGTTGCTGTTAACCAGGGCGGTAAGCGCAAGGGGGCTGTCTGCACCTACCTTGAAACCTGGCACCTCGATATCGAAGAGTTCCTCGAACTCCGCAAGAACACGGGCGATGACCGTCGCCGCACCCACGATATGAACACCGCCAACTGGATCCCCGATCTTTTAATGAAGCGGGTCATGGAGAATAAAGAATGGACTTTATTTTCCCCAGCCGACGTGCCAGACCTTCACGAGAAATTTGGAAAAGCCTTTGAAGAAGCCTACCTGGATTATGAGGCGAAGGCCGAGCGTGGTGAGATTCGGCTTAGCAAGAAAATTCAGGCCAGTAGCCTTTGGCGCAAGATGCTAACCATGCTGTTTGAAACCGGACACCCTTGGATTACTTACAAAGATCCTTGTAATATTCGTAGCCCACAACAGCATGTCGGAGTGGTTCATAGCTCCAATTTATGCACGGAAATTACGCTTAACACTAGCGATTCTGAAATTGCTGTCTGCAATCTCGGGTCGGTGAATCTGGTGCAGCATCTGCAGCCCAGTAAAGATGGCGGCCTCGAGCTTGACCATACGAAGCTGAAGGCAACCATTGGCACCGCTATGCGTATGCTCGACAACGTGATTGACATTAACTACTATGCTGTAGCGAAGGCACGGAATGCCAACCTTCGTCATCGACCCGTTGGCCTTGGCATTATGGGTTTCCAAGAGGCTTTGCATGCTATGCGTATTCCTTATGGGTCCGAGCGGGCGGTTGAGTTTGCTGATCAGTCCATGGAAATGGTCTGTTACGAAGCCTATTGGGCGTCCACCGATCTTGCCGAAGAGCGCGGAGCCTATTCCAGCTTCAAAGGCTCCCTTTGGGATCAAGGCATTCTGCCGCTCGATACCCTGGATCTGCTTGAAAAGGAGCGCGGTGGTTACGTGGAAGTCGACCGCCGAGCAAGACTCGACTGGGCCGCCCTTCGTGCGCGCATAGGTGCCTATGGCATGCGCAATTCCAACTGCGTAGCCATTGCGCCCACAGCAACCATCTCAAACATTGTGGGTATCTCGGCATCCATCGAGCCCACCTACCAAAACCTTTACGTTAAATCCAACCTTTCAGGAGAGTTCACCATCGTCAACGAACAGATGGTTCGCGACCTCAAGGCGCTTGGGCTCTGGGACGAGGTTATGGTGGCCGATCTTAAATACTTTGATGGCAGCCTCTCGAAGATCGATCGTGTTCCAGCCGAACTCCGGGAGCTCTACGCCACAGCCTTTGAGGTCGATACGAAGTGGATGGTGGAATGTGCGGCGCGTCGTCAGAAATGGATTGATCAGGCCCAATCGTTGAATATTTATGTCGCTGGCGTCTCGGGTAAAAAACTTGATGAGACCTACAAGCTTGCCTGGTTGCGTGGCCTGAAGACCACCTACTACCTGCGCACCATGGGCGCAACCCATGCCGAGAAAAGCACGCTTAACACTGGGCAGCTTAATGCGGTTACCGTATCGGGCGGTGTGGCTGCAACGGCCGCAGCAGGTGCGTCGGTGGTGAATCCATCCGACCCAATCATTGCCTCATCAAGGTCGGGCGATAGCTCGCCCGCAACCGATGCAAAGTTTTGCTCCATCGACAATCCCGACTGTGAGGCCTGCCAATAAATCGTCAGTTCTGTTCTTGAATTCTAGAAAGTGTGGATCAAATGAGACGAATTTTTAGTTCATCGTCTCAGAGTGTTTTTTTTAATTAAAAACAATTGCCTCGTGACTTCGGTTCTTGCATTATTCAAAGTGTTGAAATAACTGAATCTCATGAGTATCACGTTGTTTAATGTTTTCGTTGAAAGTGAGATCGCCATGTTGACCTGGGAAGATTCCGCACCATCGTCTTTAGCTAGACCTCAGCCTGCTGCTGGTCTCCTTGCTTCGGTTGAGTCCGAGGTTGAATCGTCGACGGCTCTTTCCCCAGATGCTACCGAGCGACGCGTTCGTGTAGAAGATAAGCGAATCATCAATGCGGCCACCGACGTCAACCAGCTTGTGCCCTTCAAGTACAAGTGGGCCTGGGAAAAGTATCTGTCGGGCTGTGCCAACCATTGGATGCCGCAAGAAATTAATATGTCTCGCGACATTGCCCTCTGGAAAGACCCCAACGGGCTTACCGAGGACGAGCGCCGAATCATCAAGCGTAACCTTGGTTTTTTTGTGACAGCCGACAGCCTTGCCGCCAACAATATTGTGCTTGGCACCTATCGACACATTACGGCGCCCGAGTGTCGTCAGTATTTATTACGCCAGGCTTTTGAGGAAGCCATCCACACTCACGCCTATCAATACATTGTGGAATCGCTTGGCCTTAATGAGGCCGAGATCTTCAATGCTTATCACGAAGTTGCCTCTATTCGTGACAAAGACGAATTTCTTATTCCTTTCATCGATGTTTTGACCGACCCGCATTTCAAGACAGGCACACTCGAGAACGATCAAAAACTCTTGCGCTCGCTCATTGTCTTTAGTTGCATCATGGAAGGCCTGTTCTTCTATGTGGGTTTCGTGCAAATTCTGGCCCTTGGGCGTCAGAACAAAATGACGGGCGCTGCCGAGCAGTACCAATACATCCTTCGTGACGAGTCTATGCACTGCAATTTCGGCATCGATCTTGTGAACACTATAAAGCTCGAAAATCCCCAACTCTGGACCCCAGAGTTTCGGGAAGAGCTTCGCTCTTTATTTGCCAAGGCTGTTGACCTCGAGTACCGGTACGCTGAAGACACCATGCCGCGCGGTGTTCTCGGACTCAACGCCAGCATGTTCAAAAGTTATCTCCGTTATATCGCAAACCGTCGTTGCCAACAAATTGGTCTTGAGCCCGTTTTCGGCAACGAAGAAAATCCCTTCCCATGGATGGCCGAAATGGTTGACCTTAAGAAGGAACGTAACTTCTTTGAGACCCGTGTGATTGAATATCAGACGGGTGGTGCCCTGAGTTGGGAATAAAGGCAGCCAGCTTTTCCCACTCATCGATTGGCCAGCCTTCTCTGGTCAAGGGACGTCTCTCCCGTATTCATTGGCGTTGGACCCTAGAGAAAAGCCCATTAGGCTTTTCTCTTTTTGTAGGGTCTTGCGTAAATGAATGGTTCGAGCAAAAGGCTCGAATCTCCCTGTGACTCTGCCGTCCAAAGTCGGCATTAAGGAGAAATAAAATGGCAACAAAGAAGAAGTCAAAGAAGGCGAAAGCCGCAAAAAAGCCCGAGGCAAAAAAGGTTGTAGCAAAGGCAGCCGCCAAGAAAGCGGCGGCTAAAAAGCCCGCAGCAAAGAAAGCAACTGCTAAGCGCCCTGCCGCGAAGAAGGCTGCTGCGAAGAAGGCTGCCGCGAAGAAGGCAGCGGCCAAGAAGCCTGCAGCAAGGAAAGCAGCAGCCAAGAAGCCTGCCGCAAGGAAAGCAGCAGCCAAGAAGCCTGCCGCAAGGAAAGCAGCAGCCAAGAAGC
>JAYNLI010000006.1:0-45828 GCA_038111655.1 Bordetella sp. | reverse complement strand
AAGCAGCAGCCAAGAAGCCTGCCGCAAGGAAAGCAGCAGCCAAGAAGCCTGCCGCTAAGAAGCCCGCAGCAAAGAAAGCAGCTGCTAAGCGCCCTGCCGCGAAGAAGGCCGCTGCAAAGCCTGTTGCTCCCGTAGCACCTATCTCGAGCACCTGGCCGTTCCCCACGGGCTCACGTCCGTAGTTTTAGAGCACGCTTTTGTGCACACCCCGCCCCGTCGGCGGGGTTTTTCACTTTAGCCTCCGTAAATCGTGGACATCTGGTTTTTGCTAAAAGCTGCTGGCAGCCTGCTCGCAGTCTGTTTTCTGCTTCGGGCTTACCTTCAGTTCGCCAAGCTCCATCCCATGAATCCTTTAAGTCAGGTGGTGTTCCGCATCACTGATTGGCTTTCTATTCCCATGCGCCGTTTATTTCCCCCGAATGCCAAAACAGACTGGGGCAGTCTTTCAGCGGCGATCTTGGTTGCTCTTGCCTTGGCCACCATTCGATTTCTGATGGTGAGCCTGGACCCCGATCTTGTCAGTTCGGGTCCGATTGTTCGGCCCTTTGGGCTTGTCTTTATTCTTGCTCTGGTATGGCTGGTTGGCTGGTGGCTTAAGTTTCTTATTGTCTTGGTGATTGCTGAGGCTCTTTTAAGCTGGTTTTCGAAAAGCAACACCGCAGCGGCGCTTCGGCCTGTCGTGCGACTTTTGTTAAGGCCGCTCATTGAACCTATCGCTCGACGCATGCCCGAACGACAGCCATGGGGTCTCGATTTCTCTCCCATCATTGCCTTTCTTATTCTTCAGATCTTGGTGAGCTTTCAGGCAAGCCTTGAGGCCTCCGTACTGAAGGCCCTGCTCGGCACAGCATAGGCATAAGCCTAAGCAAGCGCTGCGGCCTTCACCGCATGAAGGTCAAGGCTGTGGTTCTGACCACCACGAACTTGCACCTTTACGGCTCCTAGGTAAACCCCCGCCTTGCAACTCTGTGACACCGTTAGCCCATGGGCAAGACCCCAAAGAAGCCCAGAGCGAAATGCATCGCCACAACCGGTCGGGTCTAAGGCTTTCTCGACGCGAACCGCATCGATGGTCTGTGTGGACTCAGGTCCGTCGAGCCAAACCCCTTGACTTCCCTTAGTGACAATCACAGCCCCCTGGGCATGAGGGCATAAATTAGAGCGAAGCTCTGAGAGACTTAAACCCACCGTTCGGCTTAACATCTCCGCCTCGTAATCATTAACTGCAAGCCAACTTGCCTTCTTAATAAACTCAAGCAGCTCGTGTTTGTTGAACATGGGCAGACCCTGACCGGGGTCAAAGACGAATGGAATCCCCGCATCAAAAAATGCCTGAGCATGATCGAGCATGGCCTGCCGGCCATTCGGCGAGATGATACCCAGACTTGCTGGGTTGGGATCCACCTTGGCCTCATGGGCGGCCGACATCGCACCGGGATGAAAAGCGGTAATCTGGTTGTCGTCTAAGTCGGTTGTAATAAAGGCCTGGGCTGTGAAGAGTTCGTCTCTTACAAGCACCGCCGAGACATCGCCACCCATAGCCTTGAGGCGTTCAAGGTAGTCATGGCCGTCCTTGCCAATAGCGCCCAAGACTTTTGTTCGGCAGCCGAGACCTAAAAGTCCATAGGCGATGTTGGCCGCACAGCCACCAAACTCCTGACGCATTTCTGGCGCAAGAAAAGCAACGTTTAGCATATGAACCTGATCTGCCAAGATATGGTCTTTAAACCGCCCCTGGAAAACCATGATGGTGTCAAACGCAATCGAACCGCTGACCTGAAGTTGCAGGGTTGGCGTTGAAAAAGTGTCGGAGGAATCAAGGCGAGTCATGGCGAGGTTTTCCTTTTCGATGAAGTGAGGTCGGTATCACTGGGACGCTTCCATAGACAAGTCCAGCCATCTTTCTGGCCAAAAACCTCGAGCTGACAACTACCATTCGAGGCCTGACGGTAGACTTCAACTAACTCGTCGGCCTGCCGATCTAAAAGACCCGCAAGAATGAGCTGCCCTTTGGCCGAAAGTTCAATAAGCACCGGGGCGAGCACCTTCAAGGGCTGGGCCAGAATATTGGCCAGCACAAGATCAAAGGACCCGTGAATGGCCGCATCTGCGCTGACAAAACGTGTGTATGACTCCAAGCCATTTCGTGTGGCGTTGTCCTGCGCGGTTGTCACTGCAACAGGGTCAATATCAAGTCCAATGACCTCGTCATTTGTATTACTAAGAAGCGCCCAGGCAAGGCCAAGTACACCCGAGCCACAGCCGTAATCGAGAACACGCCGAGCTGAACGTTCTTTGGACGGAGTAGCCGCTTTTTGAGATTTAGAGGATTGAACGAGGCAGGCAATGGCCTCAAGACAGAGCTGGGTGGTGGCATGGCTACCGGTTCCAAAGGCAAGACCAGGATCGATAGTCAGTGACCGTCGAGGGGGCTGGCGAAAAGGTTCAGGCACCTCACGCCAACTCGGCCCAAGCCATAGTGTTTCGGCAATAACCATAGGCTCAAACTGTGCCTGGGTGGCTCGAACCCAGTCGTCGTCATAAATCGTCGAGAAAGAGGGCTGGTCCTGCAAAGCAAGCCCAGAAACCTTCCCCTTTTGGGCCGCCCACCAAATAAGGGGGTCGAGTTCTAAGGGGAGCAGAACATGAAGTGCTGTCTCATCAAGGACAAGGCTAATCGCGCCTTCTTCCATGAGTTGGTCGCTCCAGTCACCCAGCCACTGCTCAGCGGCGGCTTCGTGGGGGAAAAATAAAGAGACAGAAAACTCGAGCTGCCAGGCAATGGCTGGCTTAGAGCTTGGGATCGCGCTCAAGCATGGATTCCAGGTAATGGATGGATGTTCCCCCGCCTTGAAAATGAGAGTCACGCATGATGCGTCGGTGCAGTGGCACGTTGGTAAGAATGCCTTCCACGACCATCTCTGAGAGCGCAATTTCCATACGTGCCATGGCCTGTTCCCGTGTATCGCCGTAGCTAATGATCTTTCCGATCATGGAGTCGTAAAAGGGAGGCACTGTGTAGTTGGCGTAGGCGTGAGAGTCGACCCGAACGCCAGGCCCTCCAGGCGCATGCCAACTTAGGATGCGACCAGGCGACGGTGTGAAGCGGAAGGGATCTTCGGCGTTAATTCGGCATTCAATGGCGTGTCCCTTAAAAACAATGTCTTTTTGCCGCACGCTAAGCTTTCCCCCCGAGGCAATTCGAATCTGCTGTTGCACGATGTCGATGCCTGTGACCATTTCGGTGACCGGATGCTCCACCTGGACTCGCGTGTTCATCTCAATGAAATAGAACTCGCCATTTTCGTAGAGGAACTCAATGGTTCCTGCACCGCGGTAGCCCATTTTCTTACAGGCCTCGGCGCAGCGTTGACCGATCTTGTCGCGAAGTTTTAAGGCAATTCCTGGCGCAGGCGCCTCTTCCACAACTTTCTGATGGCGTCGCTGCATCGAGCAGTCACGTTCGCCAAGATGCACCACATTGCCATAGTGGTCAGCAAGAATCTGAATCTCGATATGCCGCGGGTTCTCAAGGAACTTCTCCATGTAGACTTCGGGATTCCCAAAGGCTGCAGCAGCTTCCGCCCGGGTGGTGTTCACGGCATTCACCAGCGCTGCTTCGGCATGTACCACACGCATTCCTCGCCCGCCTCCGCCCCCGGCAGCTTTGATGATCACGGGGTAGCCTACGGCCCGTGCGGCATGAATGATTTCTTTGGGGTCTTCCGACAGGGCGCCTTCGGAGCCGGGCACACAAGGAACGCCTGCTGCCCGCATGGCCTTTTTGGCTGAGACCTTGTCACCCATCAGTCGAATGACATCGGGTGTGGGCCCAATAAATCGAAAGCCACTTTGTTCAACACGTTCGGCAAAGTCTGCATTTTCAGATAAAAACCCGTAGCCCGGATGAATGGCTTCGGCATCGGTCACTTCGGCAGCAGCGATAATTGCTGGAACGTTCATGTAACTTTCTTTCGAACTTGGCGGCCCTATACAGACCGATTCGTCGGCCAAGCGCACATATTTGGCCTCAGTGTCGGCCGTGGAATGAACGATTACGGTTTTAATTCCTAGCTCGCGACATGCCCGCTGTATTCGCAGGGCAATCTCGCCTCGATTCGCAATGAGAACTTTCTCAAACAAAGCCATGCCTAGCCAATCTCGAAAAGGGGCTGACCAAACTCAACGGGCTGGCCGTTTTCAACCAAGATGGCCTTAACGACGCCTGCGCGATCGGCAGGAATTTCATTCATGAGTTTCATGGCTTCAATGACGCAAAGGGTCTGACCCTCTGACACGGTGTCGCCCATCGCGACGTAAGGTGCGGCACCAGGCGAAGAAGCGCGATAGAAGGTCCCGACCATTGGCGAGGAAACCGACTGACCCGAGGCCGGCACTCCGGAGGCAACAGCCGTCGGGGATCCGTTTGTCTGCCCACCGACGCCATCCGTAAAACCTGAGGCTGAGCCAGATTGACCGATGCCGGCACCACCATGCGAGGCCACAGCCTGAGAGCCTGCTCCTAATGGGTTGGCCTGCATCGCAGGCAGGCCTGTGGCCATGAATGCCGCGGCTTGTTGGGGAACACCCGCCTTCACAATACGAACTTTTCCTTCGCCTTCGGTGATCTCTAGCTCGGCAATGTTCGATTCGGCCACCAGGTCGATGAGTGTTTTAAGTTTTCGCAGATCCATGGCGAACTCCTTACCGGGACGGTCTTGTGCTGGTTAACAGATGATCTTGAAAGAACCGAATGGCCGCCTCATAACCTAAGGGCCCCATACCGCAGACCACGGCCTCGGCCTTGTCTGAAAAGTACGAGTGGCTTCGAAACGGTTCGCGTCGGTGAATATTGCTAAGGTGAACCTCGACGAAGGGCAGGGCAACAGCGGCAAGTGCATCGCGAAGCGCAACGCTGGTGTGCGTGAAGGCGGCCGGGTTAATGACTAGACCCTGAACATTCTGAGTCAAGGCCTGCTGAATGCGGTCAACCAGCTCGCCCTCGTGGTTGGATTGAAAACATTCAAGCCGCAGACCCAGGGACTGGGCCAGGGATTCGGATCGGGCGTTGACGCTCTCGAGGGTCTCGGACCCATAAACCTGCGGCTCGCGTTGCCCGAGCATATTCAGATTAGGGCCATGAAGAAGCCATAAAAGTGGGGCTGTTGCCATTCACTTGCCACTGGAAAATGAACCAACGGGCAGTTTACCCCATTTAGTCATGGGGACTCTCTAAAAAGCTTTTAAATGTAGCCTTCTATCCATTTTATGAGCTCTTCTTCATAGATTCTGCCCATCTTCTGTTGAACAACCTGCCCATCGGGAGCAATGAGAACAGTGTAGGGGAAGGCGTCGATTCGACTGCCCAAACGGCTTGCAAGCTCGGTTCCATTGGCGCCAGCCACAACCAAGGGGTAGGAAAACTGACGCTCCTCAAGAAACTCTCGAACATTGGACGGGGAGTCAACTGCAATTCCAAGAAGTTCAATGCCTTTTTGCTGATATTTATCGTAAAAAGACGAAAGTTCTGGCATTTCCTCAACGCACGGTGGGCACCAGGTGGCCCAGAAGTTGACCACCAAGGGCTTACCTCGAAATTCGGCTAGCGCAAGCAGTTCACCCCGAGCTTGAGCAGCTTTCTGAAGCTGAAGGTCAAAGACCCATCCAGCGGGTTCTGCAACGGCCTTGGGCGATTGCCGCCAGAGACTCAGGCCGACACCAACGCCCAGACCAGTCGCGGCAAGTGCCCCTGCCAACATCCAACGCCGTCGATTCAAGTCGGACCTCTACGATTAAGTTGCGATTCAAGTTCTTGTGCGCTGAGGTTGGTGACTCGCCTTGAAAGTCCACCATGAGGCAGGGTACTAATGACAACGGGATGGCCCTGCCAGTTAAGAAGCAAGCCCTCTACAGTGCCCTGACCGACAGGGTTTGTTAGCTCGGTGGCCTCTACTTGGATGCCATCGTTTAAAAAGTCGATGGCGAGCTCTTTGGCGGACTCGGCCCGACAGCCCAGGTGAATGACGCTGAAGGCCGTGGCTGTTCCGTTTGCAAGGGCCCCCATAAGCGCAGGCTGGAAGGCTTCGAGTCTATGCATAAGCTGCAAGGCCGCTCGACGCATCGACTCGCAGTGAGCCCGTAGGCCCTCGTCGGCATAAAGCGAGAGATGCTCTCTAACCGCCTCTTCAATTTCCTGATTACTGGGCAGATCGCTTGCTACGATTCGTCCACCTAAGCCGCCTGTGATGCGCTCATAGACCTTACGCTTCGCGGTCTGGTAATCGAAGCCCTCTTCGGCAACAAGCTGAGCAGCACCGCAGGCAATTTCGTGTCTAAGGCTTGGCATAGCCCGATTATGCCGGCCGTACAATGGCTTATGCATATCCATATCCTTGGTATTTGCGGCACCTTTATGGGCGGGCTTGCCCAACTGGCCCAGGCCGCGGGTTTTCGGGTGACGGGCTCTGACACTCAGGTTTATCCGCCCATGAGTGATCAACTGCGCCAGGCTGGCATTGGGTTAATTGAAGGTTTTGAGGTCGATCAGCTGGGGTTAAAGCCCGATCTCTTTGTTGTGGGCAATGTAGCGCGTCGCGGTCTGCCACTTGTTGAAGCCATCCTTAATCAGCGTCTTGCCATGACTTCGGGCCCAGCCTTTCTTTCGGATCAGTTGCTTGGTAGTCAGCGCACCGTTGCTGTAGCCGGTACCCATGGCAAGACCACCACTACGGCCCTGATTGCCTATTTGCTTGATGCCTGCGGAACCAAGCCGGGCTTTTTAGTGGGTGGGGTCCCCGAGAACTTTGGAGTCTCGGCAAGGCTTGCCCAGCCCGGGGCTCCCTTTGTCATTGAGGCAGACGAATACGACACCGCCTTCTTCGATAAGCGCTCGAAATTCTTACATTACCGAGCAGAGGTGGCGGTGCTTACCAATCTCGAGTTCGACCATGCCGACATTTTTCCCGACCTAGCGGCCATTGAGACCCAGTTTCACCATTGGGTCAGAACCTTACCTTCCGAGGGTCGACTGATTGCCCATGCTCAGGAGCCTGCCATTGATCGAGTGCTTGCAAGGGGCTGTTACACGCCGGTATGGCGGTTTGGGGCCGAATCCGATGACTTGGCGACCAAGCCCGACGTCCGTGTCCAGCCCGTTCTGCCAGCAACGGACTTACCGAAAGTGCACCTGGCGGAATCTGAAGAGCTCGAACTTTGGCGCAAAAACGAGTGTCTTGGCCGGGCAAGCAGTCCCCTATGGGGGCTGCACAATCGGCGTAACCTCGCTGCCGCACTTGCGGCTGTGGCGGCCTTGGGTGTCGACCTGGTTCAGGCCTTCGAGGCGGTGAAGGGCTTTAAGGGAATAAAGCGTCGCATGCAGCAAAGAGGTCAGGCCGCAGGAGTGCGAGTCTTCGATGATTTTGCGCATCACCCCACCGCCATTGCAACAACGGTCCAAGCGCTTCGAGCCCATTTGCCAGAGGGTGCAAGGCTATTAGCCGTGCTAGAGCCCCGCTCCAACACTATGAAGATGGGTGTTATGCGAGGGCAGTTGGCCGACTGCCTGACTCAGGCAGATCAGGTTTTTGGCTACAGCCGTGGCCTTGAGTGGAGCCTTGAAGAGGCCCTGGCAAGCCTTCGTCCGCAAGCTTTTATTAGCGATGAGATGACGACACTTGTGGAGAGCATTGTTCATTATGCGCAACCCGGGGATGCGGTCCTGGTGATGAGCAATGGGGGCTTTGATGGAATTCACGAACGACTTCTTCAAGGCCTTGAGAAGGTAGCGGCTGCGTCGTCATGAACTGGATTTTCGAAGACTCCGGGCAACTTAAGGCTGCACGCCAAGTCTCGGAGGCGCCTGCTAGCCTGCAACTCGAAATGGTCTCGGGCCGCAGGCTTAAGGTCAAGCGTGTTCAATGCCTTTTGCCCTTTTCAGAGTCCGATCCCGAGGCTTTTTTTTTGCAGGCTCAGGAAAAAGCACACGAGTTCGATACCGACTTTTTGTGGCAGTGCGCACCGGCCGACGAGTTTGCCTTTCAAGACTTTGCGAAAGACGTATTCGGCACCGAGGGTGGCAGCAGCCTTGATCAAGCAAGTCTTCTTCTAGCTTTGCACGCCGCGCCCGTTTACTTTCAGCGCAAGGGTAAGGGGCTTTTTCGAGCGATGCCCGAGGAGTCTTTAAAGGCAGCACTTGCCGGCATTGAAAAGAGACGACTGGCTGCTGAGCGACAGGAGCAGTTAAAGCAAGAGCTCGTCAGTGGCCAGCTTCCAGAGTCTCTTGCGGCACTTGGACTTGATTTGCTTATTCGGCCAAACAAACAGTCTGTGGAATACAAGGCATTGGAACAGGCCGCCTTTGATTTGCAAATGGATCTGGAGCAGCTTGCCTTGCAGCGCGGGCTCGTGCCTTCGGCTTACAGCTTGCACAGAGCGCGCTTCATGGCCCAGGGTCTTTACTACGCCGCTAAAGACGCGCCTGTCGACGCTCAACAGGCCATCGCCGACTGTCTGAGTCGTCGAGACGCCTTATTGTCAAACCTTCCTCTGGCGGCAAGTCCGGCCTATTCCCTTGACGATGCCGCAACCACCGAGGTTGATGATGCCTTCTCTTATGAGGCCTTAGCCTGCGGGGGTTTTCGAGTGGGTGTTCATATTGCGACCCCAGGGTTAGCCATCGAGCCGGTTTCTCCGCTTGGTCACTGGGCCCGTGAACGTGCTTCCACGGTCTACTTTCCTGGGGGAAAGCTCACCATGCTTCCGCCGGACGTTATTGATGCCTACTCGCTCAATGAGGCGCGCGAGAATCCTTGCCTGTCGCTCTATTTTGATTTTGATGACCAGGCTCAACGACGATCGGTCACAACGCGTATTGAGAAGGTTTTTATTGCGAAGAACCTCCGGCACGACCCTTGGCCCGCTCTTCGTGAGCAGTGGCCTGACCTTAAGCTTTTGCTTGACCAGGCCACTCGTCTTCGAGAGCAACGTGAACAGGTTCGTGGCCGGCCTGAGCCCATAGGCCGTGTTGACTTTTCGGTGAGTGTCCAATGGGATGAATCCATCGATCCTGTCAAAGCCAGACAAGAAGGGCATGGACGTCCTGCAATTGGTTTAAGGCCTCGTGATAATGAGATTGACCGACTTGTTTCAGAATGGATGATCGCAACTAACGTGGCCTGGGGTGAAACCTTGGCGCTTGCCCATCTGCCAGGTATTTATCGTTGCCAGTCGATGGGTCGTGTTCGGATGCAGACGACCCCCGGCCCTCACCAGGGCATGGGAGTGAGTCACTATGCCTGGTCCACCTCTCCACTACGACGATTCAGTGACCTTATGAATCAGTGGCAGGTCTTGGCCGCCTTGGGCCATCGACGACCGGCTTATAAGCTTAATGATGCCGAGCTTTTTTCAGACCTTGCCCACTTCGAAGCCTGCTACGACCGCTACGGTGAGTTTCAAAACCAAATGGAACGCTATTGGAGCCTGCGTTGGCTTGGGATGGAGCAGGGTCTTGAAACCGAGTCTTGGCTGGCTGCCGATCGGCTGGAGGTAACGGAGCCTCTCATCGAAAAGGGTCGTCTGGGGCGCGAGGGTCTCGTGCGCCTTGCGCGACTGCCCCTAAGCTGCCGCGTTCCGTCTTGGTCACACCTTGCTTCAGGTACAGAAGTCACCTTGGAAATTATGGGTGCCAATGCCTTGACTTGCGAATTAGAAGTGCGCGGCCTTGAAGCGCAAATTCAAGATCACGCGCCTCTCAAACTTGCCGTTTTGGGCAGCCCCATCTCTCACAGTCGATCTCCGGTCATCCATTCAGCCTTCGCCCAGCAACTTGGCCTTGCTGTCCGTTACACCGCCATTGACACGCCCGCAGCCGAACTCGAAGAGCGTCTTGAGAGGCTTCATGCGGATGGCTATACCGGCCTCAACCTCACTGTGCCTTTGAAGGAGGAGTTTTATAAGCTTGCTCTGTCGAAGGGTTGGCTTATGTCCGAGCGCGCGCAAAAGGCCCAGGCCATCAACACACTTATTTGTGAGCCCCAGGGCTGGCGAGCGGACAACACTGATGGCTTAGGCCTAGTCCGAGACCTATTGCGACACTTACAGACTGACAGCCTTTCGGGGCATCGACTCTTACTTATTGGTGCTGGCGGTGCCGCTCGTGGTGTAGTTCTTCCCCTGTTGCAGACCGGCCTTGATGAGCTCGTTATTGCGAATCGTAGCCCCGAGAAGGCGCAGGCGATTGTGAAGGCATTCCGCCAGACCCATGCTGTTGATTTACCATCACCTCCAATGCATGCCCTCAACCTTGAGGCCCTCGGTCAGGCCCATGCACTTGAGCGTCCACCAACAATTATTGTGAATGCCTCGGCCTCTAGTTTGCAGCAGTCTGTACTTAATCTTCACCCCAGTCTTTTCGAGAGCACCCGGCTTGCCCTTGACATGATGTATGGGCCTGCGGCCCAGGCCTTTCTAGGTCTTGCCCAGCAGGCCGGCGTTGGCATAACAGTGGATGGACTGGGTATGCTCGTTGAGCAGGCGGCAGCAGCCTTTGAACTTTGGACGGGCGAGTCACCCTCGACCGAGCCGGTTCTCCATGAATTAGAAAGTCAGTCCTTTCAATAATCGAACAAAGCACTTTTAGTATGAGCCAGACTTCAAGTCCCTCCTCATCAGACCTCGAGAATGATTTCGAGCCTTCGTCGGTGGCTGGGCCGCGGGAGCCCGAGGCAGCCCAACATGCACTTGAGGAGATTCAAGCTCTTTTCTCGCGCTTTCGGCTTGAGACGGAGGTTGTTCAAAAAGAAAAGTTTGGCGCTGAGCCTGATCGCCAGCATATTGTTGAGCAACTCGTTGCTCGCCAGCAGCAGTCAGCCCTTCTTCCTAAGATTCGACCCTTACATGCCGCAGACCTTGCTTATGTACTCGAGGCCTTACCGCCCGAGCAGCGTGAGAAGGTCTGGCATCTGGTTTCCGAGGATCGGCGCGGCGAGGTTATGGTCGAGCTTAATGAGGCGGTACGCGAGACGCTTATTACCGAGATGAGTCACGAGGCTTTATTGCGCATGGCTCAGTCCCTTGAGCCTGATGACCTTGCAGCTTTGGCTGATGAACTCCCCTTCGATATTGTTGAGCGGGTTCGTCAGGGTCTAACCCTCGAGGAGCGCGAGCAACTTCGTCAGGCCATGTCCTATCCAGAGGAAAGCGTTGGCGCCCGCATGGATTTTGAGATGGTCACCATTCGTGACGATGTGACTCTTGAGGTTGTGCTGCGTTACCTTCGCCGTTTTGAGGCCTTACCCGATCATACCGATCAGGTTTTTGTGGTTGATCGCAAGGAGTCGTTACTGGGTGCCCTTCCGATTGGCAAGCTTTTAGTGAATGAGCCAGAGGCCTTGGTCTCAGAGGTCATGCGGCGCGATATCCTCTCCCTGAATGCCCGTGACGATGCCTACGATGCAGCGCAGGCCTTTGAGCGTTACGACCTTGTCTCAGCCCCGGTGGTTAACGACCAGGGCAAGCTCATTGGTCGACTTACAGTATCAGAGGCCGTTGACCTCATTCGCGAAGAAAGCGACTCAGAGGTCCTTGCCCAGGCGGGCCTGCGTGAAGAGGAGGATCTTTTCTCCTCGGTCTGGGCCTCTGCGAAGAACCGATGGCTTTGGCTCGGGCTTAATCTCTGCACCGCCTTTTTTGCCTCACGCGTCATCGGCGCTTTTGAAGGCACCATTGAGCGGGTGGTTGCCCTGGCTACCCTGATGCCCATTGTGGCTGGTCTTGCAGGAAACACCGGCAATCAGACTATGACGCTTTTCATTCGATCCCTTGCGCTGGGCCAAGTCAATGCGGGCAACCTAACTAGGCTACTGGCGAAAGAACTTTCAATTGCCGGGCTCAACGGCCTTGTCTGGGGAGCCATTGCCGGCTTCTTTGCCTGGTGGCTTTACAGCGAGACGAATAATGGCCTGCTTCTTGGCGTCACCATGATGCTGGCCATTTTGCTTAACCTTTTGGTGGCGGCACTGATTGCCATTTTTGCTCCCATGTCCTTGCATCGTATGGGCCGTGACCCTGCCTTGGGCTCCTCGGTGCTATTAACCTTCAGTACCGATTCTTTGGGGTTCTTTATTTTCTTGGGGCTCGCGAGCCTTTTCTTTCGTTAACCTAGCCTTTGCTTTCTACGCTCGAACGAATGGGCCCGACTTTCCACCTGTTTTCTCTTCCAGCTGTACGTTGGTGATCACCATGTCTTTCTGGGCGGCTTTGAGCATGTCGTAGATCGTAAGTAGGGCAATCTGCACTCCCGTCAACGCCTCCATCTCTACGCCGGTCTTGCCAATGGTTGTTACAGACACCTGGCAATGGACACCCGATGGCTTGTCGCGGCAGTCGAACTGCACCGCAATGTGTTGGATGGGGAGTGGGTGACAAAGGGGAATAAGGTCGCTTGTGCGTTTTACCCCTTGAATGGCCGAGATGCGAGCCACACCAAGAACGTCTCCTTTGGCCGCATGGCCCTGTTTGACCAATTCAAGAACATCGGGGCGCATGGCAATAAACCCGCTTGCCTTTGCCTGGCGGGCGGTGTTGATCTTCTGCGAGACGTCCACCATTTCGGCCTTGCCGTCTCGGTTGAAATGACTAAGCGGAGAGTTCATCGGCCCTATGATAAGGCTATGGCACTCCGCTCGTTTCGAAAAACTCCCGTTTATTGGGCGACCGTTTTCTCGGCGGCCTGGCTGGTTGGCCTGGCGCCAAGCCCGGCAGCTGCACAGATGCGAGTGGGCACCGAGCAACTCCCGCAACTCGGTGAGGCCGATGCCGATGGCCTGAGTCTCGCGGCGGAGCGTAGCCTGGGGCGTCAGGTTTTTCAAGAATTTCTTCGCGCTGGGGTTGTGGCCGACGACCCCGAGCTTGAAGATTACCTGTCCGCTCAGTCAGCGCGTCTTCTTCAGGTGGCGCTCTCTCAGGGGCATCTTCGGCCTGGCCAGTCCATTGAGCCCAACGAGTTTCGCTTCTTTGCAGTGCGTGACCCGGCGATCAATGCCTTTGCTTTACCCGGAGGCTTCATTGGGATTCATACCGGGCTTATGGCCCAGTCCCAGTCCGAGTCGGAACTGATGTCGGTACTGGCCCATGAGATAGGCCATGTCAGTCAACGCCATATTTCGAGGCAGTTTGGACAACACCGTCAGTCTTCGGCCGTTATGATCGCCGCCACTTTGCTTGCAGCCATGGCGGCTTCAAGTAGTTCGGATGCGGCCATGGGCATTATGTCTTTAGGCCAGACTGTTGCGGTTCAAGACCAGATGTCTTTCTCAAGAGATGCTGAGCGAGAGGCGGACCGCGTGGGTCTTGGCCTCTTGCACGAGGCGGGCTTCAACCCTCAGGCCATGGCAAGTCTTTTTCAGAAACTTTTGCGTGCAGGCGAGTTTTACGACTCCGCAGCGCCGAACTGGGTTCGTTCACATCCATTAACCATTGAACGCATTGCCGATGTCCAGACTCGAATTTCGCAACTCAGTCCCTCGCAGAGGGCGTTGTCTGGACAAATGAACCGCGATGCAAGTTCCAGCGATAGGGTTCAAGACACCTTGGAGTTTCGCTGGCTTAAAGCGCGCATCGAGGCTCTTTCCGACCGTTCAGTGGATGGACTCACAAGGAGTCAGTTACGCCTTCAAAAAGCCTTTGAACAGGCCATAGGCAATGCTATCGAACAATCGGCATTGGCCTACGCCTTGGCATGGGTTGCCGCCAGCCAGAGGCGTTACGAGGTTAGTTTGAACTGGTTGGATAAGGCAGAAAAGTTTGCTCAGCAGGCCAATACCCAAGACTGGGCCGAGCCTCTTTTGGTAAGCGCTCGAGTAGAAACTCTAATGGCAGCCGGGCAGCTGAAACGCGCCTTGGACACCTTGCAGCCCGGTCTGGATGCTGCGCCCAGTTCCATTAGTCAGAGACAACTTATGCGCCTAAGAATTCATCTCGTTGACGGTCTTGGACGCCACAAACAGGCGCTCTCGTTTGCTCAGTCCTATACAAGTCGCTGGCCCAATGATCTTCAAGGTTGGGCTCTGCAGGCCCAGGCTGCTTCTGCGGCGAATCAGCAGACGCTTGCGCATTGGGCAACAGCAGAACGCTACCAGCGGGCTGGCGCACTTAACGCGGCGCTAGAGCAGCTGCAACTTGCCCGCAAGGCAAACGACGCAGACTTTGCAGTGATGTCTGTCATTGACGCCCGACTGGCAACCCTACGTCGCGAGATTCAGTTTGAAAAGAGTCAGTCACAGTCCTCAAGACTAACAAAACCTTAGTGTTTGTTCGCGGTCTCTTCGAGCTGATATTGGGTGCCGCAGTAGGGACATTTCGCCGACCCCTGTGCATTGAGTTCGAGAAAAACTTTCGGGTGGCTACTCCACAGGGGCATACGAGGGTTCGGGCAAAAAATGGGCAGCTCGTCGGAGGAAACGGTAAGGCCCGTGCCCTGCTTTCCAGAGTTCTGGGGAAAGTCTTCGTCACCCGCGACTGTGGATGCTTTAAGGTTAGGGGATGAGGACTGATTTTGCATGGTTAAAACGCTTCAACCCTAGACATTAAATTGGCGAGAGCCAGTTTTGGTATTGCACGGCCTTGCCAGATACCGCATCAAAAAAGCAGCTCTGAATTTTTTCGGTAATCGGCCCACGTCGTCCCTCGCCGATAATACGGTCATCGAGTTCACGAATGGGCGTCACCTCGGCGGCTGTGCCTGTGAAGAAGGCTTCGTCTGCGCAATAAATTTCATCGCGTGTCATCCGCTTTTCGACGACCTCAATACCAAAATCTTTGGCGATAGTTAGCACAGAGTCCCGGGTAATTCCATCGAGGCAGGAGGCGAGGTCGGGAGTGAAAAGCCTGCCGGATTTCACAACAAATAGGTTTTCCCCCGCACCTTCGGAGACATAGCCCTCGGTATCCAAGAGCAGTGCCTCGTCATAGCCCAGCCCGCAGACCTCTTGGTGAGCAAGAATGGAATTGATGTAGTAGCCACTTGCCTTGGCACGCACCATTGAGACATTGACATGGTGACGCGTAAATGAGCTGGTTTTCACCCGAATGCCTTTCGCAAGACCCTCTTCACCCAGGTAGGCACCCCAGGGCCAGGCAGCAATTGCAATGTGAATTTTGTTGTTGTTGGTGGCAATTCCCATGAGCTCAGAGCCAATCCATACAATGGGTCGAATGTAGCAAGACTTCAGTTTGTTTCGACGCACCGTTTCAAGCTGGGCTTGCATCAGATCTTCTTTTGAAAAATCAAGTTTCATTTGAAAGATCTTCGCGGAATTCAAGAGGCGCTGAGTGTGGTCCTTGAGTCGAAAAATGGCACTGCCCGAGACGGTCTCGTAACAGCGCACCCCCTCGAAGACGCCCATGCCATAGTGCAGCGTGTGGGTCAGAACGTGAATCTTGGCGTCGCGCCAATCCACAAATTGACCATCCATCCAGATCTCACCATCGCGATCAGCCATTGACATGAAAAGATTCTCCTAGGAGGTGGGTGGCCTTCGACCCAAAAATCTTATTCTAGCTTGCCTTCCCACGAATCCCTGAAAGGCTGCGAATTGTGGCGGGTGCCTTGTTGAAAACGTCTTGCCAGAGCTTGCAGACGGCCTGTCGATCGACCTCGAGGGCGCCAGGGGTCACTCTGGCCGAGCTTGCTCCCGCGAGCCGCAGTCGGTGCTGATGTCTGCGAAACTGCCGGTAGGCTTCAGCCACCCTTTCGGCTTTTTCAGGCGCAATCAGGCCGAGCCGAGACGCCATGGTCAGCAAGGCAATATTGCCCAGGTTGCCTGTAAGTTCCTCATGGGCATAACTATGCTCAAGCACAAGTGTCTGCACCATGAACTCAATATCCACCATCCCGCCGCGATCATGCTTCAGGTCGAACTGTCCGCTTGGGTTGGGATGTCCTTCGTGCATGCGCTCGCGCATTGCAAGAATTTCCTCTTGCAAAGCTTCTGCTGGCCGAGGCTGCTTAAGAATCTGGATACGAGCCTGCTCGAAAGCCTTTCCAATTTCAATGTCCCCGGCGCAAAACCTTGCCCGAGTTAAGGCTTGATGCTCCCATACCCAGGCATGTTTTTCCTGATAGTCAACAAAGCCTGGTAGGTCGGTGACGAGCAGACCCGCATTACCGTTCGGCCTTAGCCGAAGGTCAATCTCAAAAAGACTGCCTGCTGCGGTATTGGTGGACAGCCAGACATTAATGCGCTTGGCCAGTCGCGCATAGACGTCTTGTGCCATGTCATCGGCATCGTTATGAAGAAAGATGAGGTCAAGATCGGAGGCATAACCCAGCTCTTTTCCACCGAGTTTGCCGTAGGCAATGACCGCGAACAGGGGATCTTTTCGATGGCGCTTAGGGGTGGCCTTCCATGCTGAGCGCACCGTGGTGTTTATCATGACATCTGCCAGTGCGGAGAGCCGATCGGAGAGGTGCTCCACCGAGAGCCGACCATCGAGGTCTTGAACAAGTAACCGAAAAAGCTGGCCATGATGAGTCTCACGCAGAATGTCCATCTGCCTTTCAACATCGGGCTCGCCATCGATTTCAGCATCTTCAAGACTGGCGTTCAGCTGGCTGGTCAGTCGGTCAAGTTCCCCCGTTTCTTCAAAGGCCCGACTGTCAAGCAGCTCATCCAGAACAATCGGGTGTTTTTGCATGTAGGACGCAGCCCAAGAGGAGGTCTCCATCACTTTCGCGACGCGGTCAAGGGCTTCTGGGTACTCGTCAAACAGGGCCAGGTAAGAGCTACGTCTTCTTAAGCTGTCGATAAGTTCGTTAAGACCCAGTTCAAGTCTTTGGGCCTCGGGGTGTTCGTGGACAATCGCCTTGATACGCGCCCGTATTCGCTCCAGCCGACTCTCGGCGTCGTTTGCTCTTGATGCGCTGGAGGCTTCCGATTTCGCCATGGGTTCAGCGGCGTTCTCTCCATCGGGCTGCGTGCTCGCTTCCTTGTCTGGCTCGGACGCATCCACGGAAGCCGCATCTTTGCGAAAAAGTTTCTCGAAAATTGGAACGACATGCGAGCGGTGTTCTTTAATTTTTGCGCTTAGCGCCTCGGCTGACTGAAGCGCCATGGCCTGGGCCATCTTGGCGTAGGCAGCGGCAGAACCCGAGAGCACATGGGTCTGTGCATCTTCTTCGTACTGCAGTCGATGCTCAAGCTGACGCCAGAAGGTATAAGCCGCGCAGAGCTGAGGGTATTCCTCGGTTGTAATTCGCCCCTGTTCGCATAGAAGCTTTAAAACGTCCAGGCAGACCCGCGACTGAAGCGCGGGATCACGCCCTCCGCGAATAAGCTGAAAGAGCTGGCCGATAAATTCAATTTCGCGAATGCCTCCGGGCCCAAGTTTGACGTCCACCATCTCGAAATCGCCGGCCATTCGGGCCTCACGTCGCTGACTGCGTCGCTGGGCTTCCTCACGAATCTGACCATGAAGATCTCGCAGGGCGGCAAGGGCATTGAAATCAAGGTAGCGACGAAAGACAAAGGGTCGTCGAATTGACTCTAAAGATCGGGCATCTTTTTCAAATTGCTCCAAGCTGCTTAGTACAGGTCCATTGACAAGGCGGGCTTTAATCCATGCATAGCGTTCCCATTCTCGGCCGTGACGAATGAGGTAGTCCTCAAGCATGTCAAAGCTACAGACAATCGGGCCGGAGTCACCATGAGGCCTAAGTCTTAGGTCAACTCGGAAGACAAGACCGTCGGCAGTGTACTCTCCAAGCAAACCTGCCAGTCGGCGACCCAGCCGCGTGAAATAAGTTTGTAGATCAAGGATGCCTCCGGGTCCGTCCGGGTGATCGTCGGGGCGGCCGTCGGATTGACCGTCATCGGGCAGCAAGTAAATGAGATCGATGTCGGAGGAGGCGTTGAGTTCCCAGCCTCCGAGCTTGCCCATCCCTACAACTAAAAGATCAACGGGCTCCCCATTGGCGCGGCGGGCCCGTCCATGACGGTGAACCATGGCTTCGCAGCAATGTCGATAGCCAAGGTCGAGGCAGATTTCGGCCAGGTCGGAGATGCTCTGTAGGTTCTCTCCAAGATCCGAAAGCCCCGAAAGGTCTCGGGCCATAATAGCGAGCATGACGGCATTTCGATACTGACGTAGGGCCTGCGCGAATGCGTTCTCAGCAGAGGGTGACCCCGCGAGTTCAGTCGATATCGTCTGTCCCCAGTGCGCATGCCAATGGGTCTCAAGAACCACTCGCGTTAGAGGTCTCTCAACATCAAGCCTTTGATGACGAGCCATGACCTGGGGCAGGGTTCGTTCGGCAAAGGCCGAGTGGCTAAGCGCTTTTTGGTAGGCGGGCACAAGAGAAGAAATCGTCAGACCCCTTCGAAAGCTATGCAAGAATTTCCATAATGCCAAATTCAAGACATTCCGATTCCCAGTTAGGCCCTGCCGAAGCACTCGGGCGTCGTTCATGGGCATGGAATCTCTTTGCAGGGCTTATGGCCCTGGTTGTCTTAGCCATGCTTGCGACCGCTCTGGGCCTTCGTTATTGGTTATGGCCAGAGCTCGCTCAGACCATTAACAATCCACAACGCCTTGCCCAATCGGTAGGGCCAGCGCTTAACCCACTCGATCTTGAGCTGCGCGCGCGTGAAGCCAGGGCCGAGTGGGCCGACTGGCTTTCGCCACGTCTTGTCGTCGGTGCGGCAGAGCTCGTTCAAAAGTCAACGGGCGAGGTGATGGCCTCGGTTGAGGGCCTTTCCGCCGACTTTGGCCTACGTACTTTCTACTCCCTTTCGGCAGGAATTCCTATTTTTTCCCAGCTTGGTATCGAGCGTCTCAAGCTTCGCTTGAATCGTATGCCTGACGGCACGATGGTGCTTGCCGGGGTAGCCCTGAATCCCGATGCCGACAAGTCATCGGGCCGCCTGCTTGACGCCATCCAATGGCAGGGGCCTTTGTCTGTGATTGAGGCGCGACTTATCTGGCAAGACGACTTGAAGCTCGATGAAGCCCCTCCGGCTCGAGCTGCGTCGGCACGGTCACCGCAGTTGAAGTCTTCGGATGTAGCGTTTGCAGAGCAGGGCGGTAAGGGTGAGATGCGAGTTAAGGGGCTTTTTCTAAAGCTTCGTGACAGGCAGACAGAAATTCGTGCCCAGGCCTTTGAGGCTCGGGAGCTCGTCTCGATTCTCTCCATGGTCCAGCCCATGCCCGCCTTGCAGGGCGCCTTAGGGCCTGTGCGACTCAATTGGACGGGTCAGCTTGGCAGCCTGGGGTCTCAAAGTCTGTCGCAATGGCTTGATGAGTTGTCGGCCGATATCAGTTTTCGTGAACTCTCACATCATTCCGTGTCAGGACTGTCGGGTCGTATTCTGTTGGGGCCAAAGACGGGAAGCCTTGTTGTCTCTGGTCAAGCCACCCAGTTTGATCTGCCAAAGGTCTTTCCAGCCTCCGCTTTGCGAGTGGAAAAGCTTAGCCTTGAGGGGGAATGGTCAGCCTCGGGCTTGTTAGCAAGCCTTGCGCAGCAGGCAAGGCTTCCCTCCGATTTCAACTTAACGCTGGCCTCTGCCAACCTACAGCTGCCGCAGGCAAAGATCGAGCTCTCAGGCTCCTACACTTTCGCCGGGCAGGGACTTGGCCAGGCGGCTCTGGTGGGCAGCGTGACAGACCTTCTACCCGAGCAGGTTCATCAATTGCTACCCGCACAAATTGGGCCGCAGACGCGGGCATGGATTGAGCGCGCAATTCGTGAAGGCAATCCCGTATCAGGCAAGTTCGAATTAAAGGGCGCCCTTGAAGATTTTCCTTTTCGCAACGGGCGCGAGGGCCTTTTCAGAGCGCGGCTTCGACTTGAAAATCAGCGCCTTCTTTTTGCCCGTGGATGGCCAGACATTCAGTCAGCCGATATCGATCTGCGTTTTGATGGGTCAAGCCTAAGCTTTATTGGACGTCAGGCATTTCTTGGGCAGGCGCCTATTGTGGAGGTGCGAGGTGAAATCCCGGACATTCTCTCAAAAGACCCTCTGCTTGGCTTAAGGGGTGAGCTTGCTGGCGATCTTGGGAGCATGGTACAGACCGCCAATCAGTTGCCTGTGCGGCGCTGGCTGGGCCAGGCGCTTGACGACGCCGAGGCATCGGGGCGGGCCAATCTTGCGCTTGACCTTCGTGTCCCTCTGAACCACGCCTCGGACACAACCCTAACGGGAGAATTGACCTTAAACGGTTCCGCGCTCAAGCTTGGAAGCAGTCTTCCTCCCTTGAGCCAACTTGAAGGTAGGCTACTTTTTTCCGACCAAGGCTTTCATTACATGGCCATGCAGGCCTGGTCGCTTGGGGGCAGCACTCGCCTATTGATGGGCGAAGAACCTGCACCCGGCATCCAGCCGCCTGCGGTCTCTCGTCTTCTTGCCAAAGGAAGCTTCCAGTCGGTTGAACTGCTTGGCTGGCTTCGTGATGCCCTAGGCCTTCCCCTTTCGAAAAGCGTTGTCAATGGCGGATCCAGTTATCAACTGGAGGCCGACATCAAGCGCTCGCAGATTCAAATGCAGCTTAGTTCAGGCCTTGTGGGCATGGGGGTCTCTCTTCCAGCACCCCTGGGTAAGGCGGGCAAGGAGGACTGGGCCTTGGTCGTGCGCATGAATCAGACATACTTCCCGACGGGCCAGCGCCAGCAGTCGTGGCAGTTGACCACAGTGTCAAATAGGCTTTCTGGCCTGGTGGACGTCCAGCGATCCAGGTTTGGCCAGCCCCCGCAAATTCGGGCCGGTATTAGCTGGGGTGAGCAGGCCAAGCTTCCTGCAGGCCAGGGCCTGGTCTTGCGGGTCGCGGCGGAGAGTCTTGAGCTGAACGACTGGCTTGATGCGTTGAACCGGTACCTTGATGAACCGCCCAGGCGGCCTGGGTTCTCAGACTTCCCTGGAACGGCAGAGCAGCAGACTCTTCAGGCCGTCTCCATTCGTGCCCAGCAGGTGCGTTTTGCCAATCAAGTCTTTTCGAGGGCCAGTGCTGAAGTGACCCCCGACAATGGACGCTGGCAGGTTGAGCTCAATGCCGCCCAGGTGGCAGGCCGACTGGTTTGGGACCCAAGCCGCACGGAAACGCGGGGGGTTGGTGAGTCCTCCGGCAGCCTGGTTGCCCGACTCACTCGGCTCTGGCTGCCTCCTGGTCAGCAGGCAAATCCAGAGGTGACCGCAATAGCCCCTGGCGCTGGCGAACTCCCCGTTACTGGGCTGCCGGGCCTTCCATCCACGTCCGCAGTCTCTGCAATGCCTCAGTCCTCTGCAACCCTTACTTCGCTGGGCCAGGCAAGCCGTTGGCCTCGTATTGACCTGCAGGCAGAAGACTTTCGTCGTGGTCAGAAGGATTTTGGTCGCCTCACGCTTGAAGCGTCTCCCTCGCGACTGCAGCCGCAGTGGGATATTTCCAGCCTTGTGATTGAGAATCCTCAGTCACGGTTCGAGGGGTCCGGTCAATGGAAAGCCATGAGCCTTGCCGAGCCTCTTGGACCCTCTCAGACGCGGCTTAACTTTGTGCTCTCGGTAGTGAACGGTGGGCGTCTGCTTGATCGCTTGGGCTACCCTGGGCTGCTACGGGCAACACCGGGGACGATACGTGGCAATGTGGGTTGGCCAGGCGCACCCATTGATTTTCAGCTGGCCGCCTTCAACGGCCAGCTTGACCTTGACCTTCAGTCGGGCCAGTTTCTGAAGGCCGACCCAGGCATTGGCAAGTTGTTGAGCGTGATTAACCTTCAGTCTCTTCCCAAGCGAGTTACCTTGGATTTCAGGGATATTTTTTCCGAGGGTTTTAACTTCGAACGTGTTCGAGGCAATGTCAACTTTGAATCGGGCTTAGCGAAGACATCAAACCTTCGGCTTGTTGGCGTTCAAGCCTCGGTCTTCTTGGAGGGTTCCGCCAATATACTCGACGAGACTCAGGCACTTCATGTTCTCGTTCTTCCCGAGCTCAATACAGGCCTTGCTTCTTTGGGGTATGCCCTGGTGAACCCGGCTGTTGGCCTGGGGAGTATCCTTGCGCAATATGTACTTCGCGATCCCCTTCGACAGACCTTGGCCTATGAATTCGAACTCTCAGGTCACTGGGAAGATCCTGCGGTGAAGTCTTTACCTCGACGACTTCCGAGCGACCCTAACCCGCCCTTGGGCGGGACCACCTCCTCGAGGCCTGTCGAGCGGGGTACATCCTCCGTACCAAGGCCCTAGCTTGGCATGACGACATCAAAGCCCTGCACGATTGCAGCCGTTCAGATGGTCTCAGGCGCCGAGGTTGATGACAATCTCTCGACTGCCGAGAGGCTAACGCGCAAGGCCGCCAGCCTTGGTGCAGACATGGTTGTTCTACCGGAGTTCTTCGCAATTTTTGGTCATCATGATCGCGACAAATGCAAGGTCGCAGAACCCCATGGCACTGGCCCTGCAAGCCCCATTCAGAACCGTCTCTCGGGCCTGGCAGCTGAACTTGGTGTCACCCTTATTGCCGGTACCCTTCCTATTCAATCCGCCGACCCCGATCGCGTCTTTAATGCAGTTTTGGTCTATGGTCCGACAGGCAAGGAACTGGCACGCTACGACAAGCTTCATCTCTTTGCCTTTGACAACGGTCAGGAACGTTATGACGAGGCTCGTAGCCTTGTGCCAGGCAGTCAACCCATTGCCTGTGCGACCGTGGCGGGGCGAACCGGCCTCTCGGTCTGTTACGACTTGCGATTCCCAGAGTTTTTTCGAAGTCTTAGTGGGCCAAGTCCGCTCGATCTCATTGTGTTGCCTGCTGCCTTTACCTACACCACCGGCCAGGCCCATTGGGAGATCTTATTGCGAGCGCGGGCCATCGAAAATCAGTGCTGGCTGGTTGCAAGTGCCCAAGGGGGGCAACATTCCAATGGCCGGGCCACCTGGGGGCACAGCATGATCATCGACCCATGGGGGCAAGTCCTTTCCTGTTGCGAGCAGGGTGAAGGGCTTGCATTGGCCAAGGTTGATCCTGGTCTGACGGAAAAGGTTCGCCTAAACTTGCCTGCATTGCGCCATCGTCAGTCAGCGCTTCAACCCCGATTCTGAACAAAGGAGAGCCTTGCTCATGACCCCGACAGATGCCGCCATCGCAGCCTTGTCTACCGCCCAGCGGCTGTTGCTCGAGCCACATGGCCTCACCGAGGCCATGCTTCTTGATGCCATTGCTGATATGCATGCCCATCGTATCGATGACAGCGACCTTTATTTTCAGTACAGCCAGGCCGAGGCCTGGGGTATGGAAGAGGGTATTGTGAAGTCGGGAAGCTACTCGATTGATCAAGGGGTTGGTGTGCGTGCCATCTCGGGTGAAAAAACAGCCTTCGCCTACAGTGACATCCTAAGCCCTAAGGCCTTGCTTGAGGCCGCGCGGACCACACGTTCAATTGCTCGCGCCGGCGCTGGATCCGTGGCCGTTCGGGTTGCAGGCCAGCAGAAACGACTGGGTAAAGGTCGTCATCTTCTTGAGGTGCCGCGCGCGTCCCTTTATTCGGCAGATAATCCGCTGGCGGCCTTGTCGGCTGCAGAAAAGGTCGAGCTTCTTCAGGGCATTGACAGGGCCGCCCGAGCCATGGATCCACGGGTCATTCAAGTCATAGCCTCGCTTGCTGGCGAGTACGAAGTGGTGCTTGTGGCTCGAAGCGATGGACGTATTGCCGCTGATGTTCGCCCCCTGGTTCGCCTGTCGGTCTCGGTCATTGCCGAGCAAAACGGCCGGCGCGAGCAGGGCTCAAGCGGAGGGGGTGGTCGTTTTTCGTTTTCGTATTTCAGTCAAGATCGTGCCCTTGGTCATGCACGCGAGGCCGTCCGCCAGGCGCTTTTGAACCTTGAGTCCCGCCCCTCCCCTGCAGGAACGATGCCCGTTGTCTTGGGACCGGGCTGGCCGGGAGTGCTCTTGCATGAGGCAATTGGCCACGGTTTGGAAGGCGACTTTAATCGTAAGGGGTCCTCGGCGTTTTCGGGCCGTATCGGTCAGAAGGTAGCAGCCAAAGGGGTCAACGTGGTGGACGACGGCAGCCTGCCTGATCGTCGCGGTTCTCTTAATATCGATGACGAGGCGAACCCAACCCAACGAAACGTTCTTATTGAGGACGGCATTTTGCGCGGCTACCTTCAAGACAGTCTCAATGCCCGCCTAATGAAGTTGCCTGTTACCGGTAATGGTCGTCGCGAGTCCTATGCGCACCTTCCCATGCCACGCATGACCAATACTTTCATGCTTGCCGGAAAAGAGTCTCCCGATGAAATTGTTGCATCACTCGATCGAGGCCTTTATGCCGTGAATTTCGGCGGTGGGCAGGTCGACATCACGAGCGGAAAGTTTGTTTTTACAGCGTCCGAAGCTTACTGGGTTGAGAAAGGAAAGATTCAGTTTCCGGTGAAGGGCGCCACTATTATTGGCAATGGACCCGATGCGCTAACTCGTGTAACGCGCATGGGCAATGACTTGGCGCTTGATCCTGGTATTGGGACCTGCGGCAAGGAAGGTCAGAGCGTGCCCGTGGGCGTGGGTCAGCCCACTCTTCGTGTTGAGGGTCTAACCGTCGGAGGAACGGCGCAGGCCTGATGCGTTTGTGGGACGTGGGCGGTTGCGCCAGCAAATATCGGTCACGCCCTGAAGCCTGTTGAGCTGCCTTGAAAGCACGAACAGAAGATCAGATAAGCGATTAAGGTAATGCTGCAAGCTGGGCCGGCAGGTGGGCTGGCCCGCATGGGCAAGTGCCCGGTTCAGTGAAACAAGCCGACGCTCTGCACGCCGAGCAACGGTACGAGCCAGGTGACAGACCCCCGTGGCGCGACTGCCGCCTGGCAGAATAAATTCTCGAAGGCTGGGCAGGGCAGCGTTGATCTCGGAAATTGATTCATCAAGGCTGAGGAGCCTCTCACTTTGAAAAACCTCGTGCCCAGGCATGGCAAGTTCGCCACCAAGGTCGAAGAGGTCATGCTGAATGGATTCAAGTAGCGTGTCCGCCTCAAAAAGACCTTTGGCCTGGACCTCGTCTATTGTGGATACTTGAGCGGCTTGAACCTCTGCTCGCAACATACCCAGCACACTATTTAGCTCATCCACGTCGCCAATGGCTTCAAATCGCTCATGATCCTTCGGAAGCCTACCTCCGTCGGCAAGTCCCGAGTGTCCGTCATCACCGGATCGAGTAACTATGCGAGTCAGGCGGTTTTTCTCTGTCATTCCTGAGAGTGTAGACGTTTCTCGGCCTACAATTCACCCATGAATGCGCCTGCCCATCCCCCCCTGGCTGCTCTTCAATCCTCTTCAGAAGCCTTGCAGTGGCAGCCAGGCGAATTGAAGTTTGCTCGGCTCGACCAGGCCCTTGAGCCGGATGCACGCGAGACCCTTATTCAGGACCTTCTCAAAGTCTTGCCTGCAGACTCTGTTATTACTCGCGAAGAAGGGCTCAAGCCCTACGAGTGCGATGGTCTTACAGGCTATCGTCATCTTCCTGCCGTTGTGGTGCTGCCTCATACCGAAGAGCAGGTAAGTCAGGTCCTTTCCATCTGCAACCAGCAAAACATTCCAGTTGTTGCGCGGGGCGCAGGAACAGGTCTTTCAGGTGGAGCAACACCCCACAGAGGGGGGCTTGTGCTCTCTACTGCGCGCCTGAACCGTATTCTTCATGTTGACCCGGCAGCACGAACCGCCAAAGTACAACCCGGCGTGCGCAACCTTGCTATTAGTGAGGCCGCCGCGCCCTGCGGTCTTTACTACGCCCCCGACCCCTCCTCTCAAATTGCCTGCACCATTGGCGGCAATGTAGCTGAAAACTCGGGCGGCGTTCACTGCCTCAAATACGGGCTCACCGTTCACAATGTGCTTCGTATTCGGGGCCTAACCATCGAAGGTGAGCGGGTTGAGTTTGGTTCCGAGGCCTTCGACAGCCCGGGCTTCGATCTTCTTGCGTTGGTCATTGGCTCCGAAGGCATGCTTGCTGTCACCACGGAGGTCACGGTGCGGCTCACGCCAAAACCACAATTGGCTCGGGTCATCATGGCGTCTTTCGATGAAGTTGAGAAGGCGGGCCAGGCGGTGGCCGATCTTATTGGGGCCGGCATTATTCCAGCAGGCCTCGAAATGATGGACAAGGGCATGACCGCCGCCGTCGAAGAATTTGTTCATGCCGGTTACGATCTAAGTGCCCAGACCATTTTGCTCTGCGAGTCCGATGGCACCCCTGCAGAGGTTGAGGAAGAGATTGGCCGCATGAAGGCGGTACTGTCGAACAGCGGTGCCACCGATCTTCGAGTGTCGGAGTCCGAGGCCGAGCGCCTAAGGTTCTGGTCCGGCCGAAAGAACGCCTTTCCAGCCTCCGGCCGGGTGTCGCCCGATTACTACTGCATCGATGGCACCATTCCTCGACGCCGTCTTGGTCAGATGCTCGCGCGTATCGCCGAGCTTGAAAAGAAGTACGGCCTGCGTTGTCTGAATGTTTTTCATGCGGGCGATGGCAATTTGCACCCTCTTATTTTGTTCGATGCCGCCAAGCCGGGTGAGTTTGAAACCACCGAAAAGTTTGGCGCTGAAATTCTTGAAATCTGTGTGGAGTACGGTGGAACCATTACGGGGGAGCACGGGGTAGGCATTGAAAAGATCGACACCATGTGTGTTCAGTTCTCGGTGGCCGAGAGGCTGAGTTTCTTTTCTGTGAAGCATGCTTTCGATCCCAAAGGGCTCTTGAATCCCGGCAAGGCCATTCCCACTCTTTCGCGATGCGCCGAGTATGGGCGCATGCATGTGCACCGCGGCGAGCTTCGTTTTCCCCAGATCGAGCGGTTTTAGTCGGGTTTCAAAGCTTGTTTCCTCTTTTCTCGCGTAATTGACTTGAAGCTCATTCAATGATTCAGCCTATCCAAGCAAGCGAGTCAGACGGCGACTCCGAGGCCTCGCTGAACGGGTTCTCGGAGTCGCAGTCGGCCCAGTGGGTTCAGGCAACGGCAAGCCAATTGGCTCAGGCCCAAGTAGAAGGAAAATCATTTTCCATTGAAGGCCACAAAAGCAAATTCTTTTATGGCGAGCCCAAGAATGACGAACAGACTCCCTTATTAACAACGCCCTATGCAGGTGTTGTCAGCTACGATCCAACCGAGCTTGTCGTGGTTGCAAGGTCGGGCACATCCATTGCGCAGCTCGAGAGTCTTCTTGCTTCAAAGGGCCAGCGCCTTGCTTTTGAGCCCCCGCGCTTTGGTGGCAAGGGCACTGTGGGCGGAATGGTTGCAACCGGTTTGTCTGGGCCGGGAAGGCTCTCTGCGGGGGCTTGTCGAGACTTTGTTTTAGGAATGACCGTTATGAACGCCCAGGGTGAGTTATTGCGTTACGGCGGCACGGTTATGAAGAATGTGGCGGGCTACGATTTGTCTCGCCTGCACACGGGTGCCTTGGGAACCCTTGGCCTCATTCTTGACGTTGCGCTTAAGGTCTTGCCCGAGCCTGCCGCCACGGCGACAGTTTGCATTGCCTGCTCACAGCCCAAGGCCATCGAGGACAGCAACCTCTGGATGGCTCAGCCCTTGCCGCTTTCGGCGACGGCTTTTGAACAGTCAGAGCCTAGTAGCTCGCTGGGCCGCCTAAGCCTGCGGTTTTCGGGGGCCAAGGCAGCCGTGAGCGCAGCCGTTGAATTATTCACCTCAAAGCATGGTGCTCAGGTTTTGCCCTTGGCTGCGGCCGACGCCTTTTGGCGAAGCCTTCGTGACCAGACGCATGAGTTTTTTCAGACCGAACTCGCCCATTCAAACCTTTCTCTCTGGAGGCTCTCGGTTTCAGGCTGCACGCCGGTCATTGCAAGCCTTCAAGACGAACCCCGAGGCTGCCTTTTGGAATGGGCGGCAGGACTGCGTTGGGTCTGGTCTGCCAAGCCCGCCGCCCAGATGCAGCAGCTTGCGCAAGACCATGGTGGTCATGCAACCTTGTATCGTCCGTCGGACCTCTTGGCAGATGCCAAGGCTGAAACTCGATTTGCGCCTCTTAGTCCGGTGCTGCATCGGCTGCATATGCGACTAAAAAATGAACTCGATCCGCGGGGCGTTTTTAACCCTGGTCGGCTTTACCCCAGCCTTTGAATAAGGTTTGCCATGGAAATCGAGTTAAGCCCTGAACTTGCCGCCGATCGTAAAGCCAAAGAGGCTGCCGATGTCATTCGACGTTGTGTTCACTGCGGGTTCTGCACGGCTACCTGCCCCACTTACCAGCTGCTTGGTGATGAGCGTGACGGGCCGCGCGGCCGAATTTATTTAATCAAGCAGATGCTTGAAGGCGAGCCAGTGACACGCGAGACGCAGCAGCATCTTGATCGTTGCCTCACCTGTCGTAACTGCGAGACCACCTGCCCCTCTGGCGTAGAGTATGGGCGACTCGTGGACATTGGGCGCGAATTGGTCGAGAAAAAGGTGGTTCGCCCCTTGGGTCAGCGCCTGGCCCGAGGTCTTTTGCGAGAAGGCCTAAGCTCGCCCCTTTTCGCCCCTGCAGCTCAACTGGGTCGTCGCCTTAAACCGCTTCTTCCCGATCTTCTTGCAAGCAAGCTGCCCATGGGTCAAAGCCCAGGCCGAGCCTGGCCTACGAAGAGCCATACTCGTAAAGTTATTCTGCTTAATGGCTGTGTTCAGCCAAGCCTTCTCCCTAACATTGACCTGGCAACAGCATGTGTGCTTGATGCGCTTGAGATTCAGGCAACTGTTGTGCAGAGCTCTGGCTGCTGCGGGGCGGTTCGGCATCATCTTGCCGATGCTAACGGCGCATTGAATCAGGTCCGTCGCAACATTGACGCTTGGTGGCCTTTGTTGCAGTCGGGCGACTTTGAGGCCGTACTTGTCAATGCCTCGGGCTGCGCAGTGATGGTGCAAGACTACGGTCATTTGTTGGCCGATGACCCCGCCTATTGCGAAAAGGCTGCGTACGTTGCAGCGCTCGCACTGGACCCCGTTGTTTTTCTTAAACCCATGCTCAGTCGCATTCAGGCCATGCTTGGTCAAGGTTCGGCTGCAGCTGCGGCCCCGAAGGTGAGCTATCACGCACCCTGCACTCAGCAACATGGCATGAAGTGTCGGGGGGAAGTGGAGGCATTTCTGACTCAATTAGGTGTCAAGGTTTTGCCAGTTGCCGACAGTCATCTCTGCTGCGGTTCGGCTGGAACTTACTCGGTTCTGCAGCCCCAGTTAGCCAAGACCCTGCGCGACAATAAATTTCAGGCGCTTTCTGCTTCCAGCCCCGATCGCATTCTTTCGGCCAACGTGGGCTGCATTGGTCACTTGCAATCCGGAAGTCACCTTGTTGTGCAGCACTGGCTTGAATGGCTGGACGAGGCCTTGCAAGCCGTCCAGGCGTCACCGTTGTAAAGTTTTTGTAAAACGAGTCTGGGCTAAACTAAAGTTTATGACTATCACATCCAACGTCCGCATTCGAGAAATCAAAGAGCTCACCACGCCGGATCAGCTAATTTCCGAAGTTCCTTTAAGCACCTCTGCAGCCCAAACGGTCCTCGGCTCGCGACAGGCCATTCACCGTATCTTGCACGAGATGGATGACCGTCTGCTCGTCATTATTGGCCCCTGTTCCATTCATGACCCCAAGGCCGCCATTGAATACGCCAACCGTCTGCTCGAGCAGCGTGAGCGTTTTTCAGCCGATCTTGAAATTGTGATGCGTGTTTATTTCGAGAAACCACGCACCACAGTAGGCTGGAAGGGTCTTATTAATGACCCTCATCTTGATAACAGCTTTGATATCAATACCGGCTTGCGTCGTGGCCGCGAATTACTTGCGCAGATTAACGAGCTTGGTATGCCTGCGGGTGTGGAGTTTCTTGATGTTATCTCTCCTCAGTACATTGCCGACTTGGTCTCCTGGGGAGCCATTGGGGCACGAACGACCGAGTCTCAGATTCACCGAGAGCTTGCCTCTGGGCTCTCCTGCCCTGTGGGCTTTAAAAACGGCACCGATGGAAACCTCAAAATTGCATTTGACGCTATTAAAGCCGCCTCGCATCCCCATCACTTTTTGTCAGTGACCTCAGAGGGGCGCACCGCCATCGTGGCGACCACTGGCAATGAAGACTGTCACGTTATTCTTCGTGGGGGTAAAGCGCCGAACTACGACAGGGCCAGTGTCGAGGCCGCGGCCCAAGAGTCCGCTGCGGCAAACATGGCCTGCCGCCTCATGATCGACCTCAGCCACGGCAACTCCAGCAAGAAGCCCGAAAATCAATTGCCTGTTTCCAAGGATGTGGCCAGTCAATTGGCAGCCGGTGATGGCTGTATTTTTGGGGTGATGGTTGAGAGTCACTTGGTTTTTGGTCGTCAAGACCTTCGTACGGGTCAGACCCTTGCCGACCTCACCTACGGCCAAAGCATTACCGATGCTTGCATTGGCTGGGACGACAGCCTTTCGATTCTTGAGGGGCTTGCCGAAGGTGTTTGTGCCCGAAGAATTCTCGCCGCGCAGGCTGCCTAGTTTTTAAGCGTTAACTTGTTAGGTTTGGGCGGGCCCGGTGATACTTCCCAGGCATCGGGGTCCGGCTGCGCCAGTGACCTCGGGGCAATTGCCCGGTAAGCTCTTGACACGCAGGTAGGCCAGCCAGGCAAAGGCTGCGGCCTCAACCTCGTCCACGGCCCACCCAAGAACCTGCGTCGTTTCAACGGAACAATCCAATCCTTGCTGAATCAAGGCAGCTCGCAGCCCTTCAACAAAGCCAGTGTTCTTTGCACCCCCGCCACAAAGAAAGAGCTTTTGTGTGCCCTGAGGAACGCACTTTGCAACCGACTGACAACTTAGGGCTAAAAGACTTGCCTGAACATCGGCTGCAGAAAGTGACACACCAAACGCCTGTTGCATTTGCTCAAGCCAGTTCGCATTGAAGTCATCGCGTCCTGTGCTTTTCGGAGGTGGTTTCCTGAAGAAAGGGTGTTGCATGAGCAGGTCAACAAAGGCCTGATTAGCCTGACCCGAACGCGCGAGCATCCCGTCTTTGTCAAAGGAGCCTCGCCCATTTTTCTTGGCCCAGTGGTCCATCAACATATTGGCAGGACCCGTATCAAAGCCACGGATCTGAGTTCGTCCGCCTGCTGTCGTTTTGCGATCAAGGAGTGTTAGGTTGGCAAAGCCACCTAAGTTTAGAACGGCAAGCCTCGTGGCCTCCTCGCCGCGCGTTATTGCCTCGTGGAAAATCGGCACCAGGGGTGCTCCCTGGCCACCCGCCGCAAGGTCGGCTGTACGGAAGTCCGACACCACTCGAAGGCCTGTCTGCTCAGCGATGACCGCTGGAGCATTAAGTTGAAGGCTGAGACAATGCTCGGGCCGGTGGAGGATGGTCTGGCCGTGCACGCCTACCGCTTGTATGGGGCCAAGAGGATTGGTCTCATTCCTCACGCAAAGCACGAGCTGACTAACTTCCATTGCAAAAGCCACAGCCGCCTCCTGTGCCTTCAGCAGTGCAGCAGGACACAGGGGGTCGTGTAATTTTAGGAAGGTCTCTTGAAGTGACTCCGGCATGGCGCGATTCCAGAAGCCACGCCGAATAGGCCCACCTTTTTCATCAACACCAATTAAGACCGCATCGAGTCCGTCCAGGCTTGTGCCCGACATGATGCCTAAGAAAAGAGGGGGCTGCGGGTGATTGATGCCCCTGACCCCAGGCCGGTCCCCCGAGGTTTTATTGGCGTGCAAGCCTTGTACTTGGTTGGGAGTTGCGACTAGCCGCTGTGGGAATGCCCCCCGCTTCGGCGGTATTCACGCTGTCAAGAAGACTGAGACGCTTTCGTAGATCGGCAGCGACCACGAGGAAGCGTTGAAGGTCTTGCCCTGCCAGGCTTGGTACCTGGGGGTTTTCGCGTGCAATTCGAATGGGGTCAATGGAACGGCCAAGTACTCGGAACTCATAGTGAAGGTGTGGGCCCGTGGCCCAGCCCGTGGCCCCAACAAAGCCAATCACTTCGCCCATACGAACCTCTCGGCCTACCACCATGCCTGGCGCGAAGCGTGAAAGGTGTGCGTAATAGGTTGAATACCGGGCGTTGTGCTGAATTTCAATGCCGTTACCGTAGCCACCATTCCAGCCTCTTGCCGTAATTGTGCCCTCGGCCACCGACCGCACGGGTGTCCCTTTGGGGGCGGCATAGTCAACACCTCGGTGAGCACGCGGATCGCCAAACAAGGGGTGAAGACGATAACGAGAAAATCTTGAGCTAATTCGTGTGTAACGCAAGGGTGCAGCCAGAAAACCTCGCTTCACTGACTTGCCTTCCGCATCGTAGTAATTGCCTTTTCCATCGTTGGCGGCATTGAAAAACAAAGCCTCATAGGAGGCTCCGGTGGCTTCGAATCGAACCGCAATCAGTCGGTAATCTCCAATTTCGCGACCAGCCACTTTTTTATTCTCGTAAATGACTCGCACCTTGTCCCCAGGCTGCACCTGCCGGCGGAAGTCAAGGTCCGACTCGAAAAGGCTGACGACATCTTCCGTGATGGGGCTCGGAACCCCGGCCTGGTCCATGGCATTGAAGAACGACTGACCGACCATGACGGACCTATGCTCGGTGACGGTCTCCACCCCCACCTGGCCAATACGTGTCGCAAACTGACCTTCTCCCGTTTTTTCTACCACCCAGGCATCTTGGCCATCCACAAGCTGAAGCCGCAGCAAATTGCCGTTGATATCGGTATGAACCAGTACTGTTTTACCCACATTAGCTTTCAGCACCGACGCATTCGTCTTGTCGGTGGCCAGGTAGATCAGCGCCGCAGGGTCTTCAACTCCAAGCCGTTCAAAGAGCTTTGCGATGGTGTCACCCGTAAGAACTTCATCCTCACGGGCCAGCTCAAGGCCGTGGGTCTCAAGAGCCTTAAGCTGAGACTCCAAAGAGGGCGTCTCAAGGACCTTAACTACAGGCTGGGCAAGCATCTTTGACTCAGCATCCGTCACCGCGGAAATCCCAAGGCTGGTGATGCTGGCCATTAAAATACCGAAGGCCGCTGTGCCGTAAGTCCAGAAGCGAAGCGTGCTTGTCTTCATAACCGTAGAATTGTAGTTCCTAATCTCATCCCTAGCCATGCCCCCCTCGTCAATTCACCCTATAAACGCGGCTGCTGACCAAGCAACGGCCGGTATTGCAACTCAGCAAGATGCTCGCGTTGCGCAATATAAAACAGACGCCGGCGACGGCACGCCCGTTCGCCTGCCGTCCGAGCTTGAACAGGCTCTAGCTCTCATTCGACGAGGCAGCGAGGAAATTCTTGTTGAAAGTGAGCTTCAGCAAAAGCTTTTGCAGGCTCTCCAGTCCAAGACCCCACTGCGTGTCAAGCTTGGTCTTGACCCAACAGCCCCCGACTTGCATCTCGGTCATACCGTGGTGCTCACCAAACTTCGTCAACTCCAAGACCTTGGCCATCAAGTTATTTTTCTTGTGGGCGATTTCACGGCCCTTATTGGAGACCCCACAGGACGCAATGCAACCAGGCCCCCATTAAGCGCGGAAGAAATTGCCATCAACGCCCAGACGTACTTCCAGCAGGCAAGCCTTGTTCTCGATCCCAACAAAACCGAGGTTCGAAAGAACTCAGAATGGTGTGAAGCCCTGGGTGCCCAGGGGATGATTCGTCTTGCCGCCCAGGCTACCGTGGCGCGAATGCTTGAACGCGACGATTTCACCAAGCGCTATAAGGCTGGCGTCTCCATTAGTGTTCACGAGTTTCTTTATCCCCTTTTGCAGGGCTACGATTCGGTCGTTCTCAAGGCAGATCTCGAGCTTGGCGGCACCGATCAAAAGTTCAATCTGCTTATGGGTCGTGAGCTTCAAAAAGATGCCGGGCAACGTCCGCAGTGTGTTCTTACTATGCCTCTGCTCGAGGGGCTCGATGGCGTTGAAAAAATGAGCAAGAGCAAGGGCAATTACGTGGGTATCGCCGAGCCGGCTTCGGAAATGTTCGGCAAGCTGATGTCCATCTCCGACGAGCTTATGTGGCGGTACTTCGTCTTGCTTTCCTCGCGCACCATGACTCAGATTGAGGCGCTGAAGGCGGAGGCAGCCGCAGGTCGAAACCCACGCGACATCAAGGCTGATCTTGCGATGGAGCTTGTCGAAAGGTTTCATTCCAGGGCATTGGCAGAGCAGGCACTTGCCGACTTCGAGGCCCGATTTAAGAAAGGGGAACTGCCGACCGACCTTCCCTTAGTGGGGCTTGGTTATGCTCCCCTGTCTGTCAGTCAGGCTTTAAAGCAAGCGGGTCTTGTAAGCTCGGTGTCGGAGGCGGTTCGTGCCATTGAGCAAGGAGGCGTGAGACTCAATGGTGAGCGTGTCTCCGATCGTGCCCTTGAGCTCTCCGCCGGCCAGTATGTTCTTCAGGTTGGTAAGCGGCGGTTTGCTCGTGTTGACCTAAAGGAGCCCTTGTCATGAATCATCTTCCGACATCCGCCGTTGCCAGCTCACCTGCTGCGGCATCCGGCGGCTCTCGGGTGAAACCCCATGCAAGACGACGTTTTTTGTGGATGGTCCTTATCACCATCACCGCCGTATATTTCCTCATTCTCGTGGGGGGAACCGTGCGGGCCACCGGCGCAGGCATGGGTTGTCCCGACTGGCCGCTTTGTTTTGGCCAGCTTGTCCCACCCACCAATGAAAGTCAGCTGCCGCCCGACTGGCGGGTTCGCTACGCCGACCGGGGTTACGATACGGCCGACTTCGATCCAGTTAAGACTTGGACCGAATATGTAAACCGGCTTGTTGGCGCAACCATTGGTCTTTTGGCAATTCTCACCGTACTGGCCGCTCGCCCTTTTCGTCGTGAACAGCCGGTGGTCTTTTGGGCAAGCGTGGGCGGCCTTCTCTTCATCGCCTTTAATGGCTGGCTTGGGTCCATGGTTGTGGCCTCCAACCTTCGCCCTGTCATGATCTCTGCCCATATGGTGGGCGCCTTCCTGGTTCAAATGTGTTTTATTTACGCTGTTGTGCGTGCCGCAGGTCCCCAGGCCTTATTGGCCGAGCGTCATAGGCCTCGGGTCAGCCAAGAGCCAGGGGAGGGAGCGTCTTTGCAGTCCAGCCTGACGGCCACGGGTACACCAGCCGCCTCAATGGAGTCGCAGGGCAAAGAGCTTCGCGACCTTCCAAGTTGGCTTCGGTCCCTTGTTTTGGCCACCCTAGCAGCCCTTACTTTGCAAATTATTCTGGGCATTCAAATTCGCGAAAGTGTTGACCTTATCTCGAGAATGACCACCGACCTCACGCGTGATCAATGGATCGAGGCTATCCCGTGGATTTTTCTCGTCCATCGTTCCTTCTCATGGGTCATTCTTGGGCTATGCCTGTATCTCACGATCCGCGTCTACCAAAGCCCTTTTCGGCGAACACGCGCCGGTTTTATGGCGGCGCTTCTTGTTGGGTTTACCGCCTTTGAAATGGCACTTGGTGGTGCTCTCAATCACCTCGGCTTTCCTCTAATAGCTCAGCCCCTCCATCTTCTTACCGCCCACCTTATGTTTGGGCTGCTGTGGTTTCTCTACGCTGTCTTAAATCCTTCCTTTTCAGGCAAACAATCGACACCCCCTCACCATTCAGAAACTATGGATTTCCAGCATGTTTAATCGAAGCCAGACCTTTATCGAAACAGACCCCGACGTCGCCCAGGCCATTTCGGCCGAAAATACTCGTCAAGAAGACCATATTGAACTCATCGCATCGGAGAACTACGCAAGCCCCGCTGTTTTAGCGGCCCAGGGTTCGCAGCTCACTAATAAATATGCAGAAGGCTATCCAGGCCGTCGGTACTACGGCGGCTGCGAGCATGTTGACGTCGTGGAGCAACTGGCCATCGACCGCTTGAAAAAGTTGTACGGCGCCGAGGCTGCAAATGTTCAGCCTCATTCAGGCGCGCAGGCAAACACAGCCGTTTTTCTGGCCTTTTTAAAACCGGGTGACACCATCATGGGTCTCTCGCTTGCTGAAGGGGGGCATCTCACGCACGGCATGCCACTAAACCTCTCGGGCAAATGGTTCAACGTCGTTCCTTATGGCCTGAACGACAAAGAAGAAATTGATTACGACCGCATGGAGGCTTTGGCTCGCGAGCATAAGCCAAAGCTGCTAATTGCCGGGGCCTCCGCCTATTCCTTAAAGACCGACTGGGCGCGGTTTTCAAAGGTCGCGAAAGACATTGGCGCGTTATTTATGGTGGATATGGCCCATTATTCTGGCCTAATTGCTGCCGGCCTCTACCCCAACCCTGTTCCACACGCCGATGTTGTCACCTCGACAACACACAAGAGCCTTCGTGGCCCTCGCGGCGGCATTATTCTTGTGAAGTCCGAGCACGAGAAGGCAATTAACAGCGCCGTCTTCCCAGGCATTCAAGGCGGCCCCCTTATGCATGTCATTGCGGCCAAGGCAGTTGCCTTTCAAGAAGCTCTGCAGCCAAGCTTTAAGGTTTACGCCCAGGGCATTCTTGATAACGCGCAGGCGCTTGCAAAAGGTCTAGTGGAGCGCGGCCTTCGTATTGTCTCGGGCCGAACCGAGAGTCACGTCATGCTAGTGGACCTACGCGCAAAAAAAATTACGGGTAAGGCGGCGGAAGCCGCCCTTGGGCGTGCGCACATCACGGTTAACAAAAACGCCATTCCAAACGACCCCGAGAAGGCCATGGTTACAAGCGGCATTCGACTTGGCACACCGGCCTGTACCACCCGCGGGTTCGGTCCGCAGGAGATGACCCGAATTGCCCATCTCATTGCCGACATCCTCGAAGCACCTGAAAACGAGTCCGTCGCCGCGCAGGTTCGAAAGGGTGTGCATCAACTAACTCAGCAGTTCCCCGTCTATCGCTAATTTATGCGCTGTCCCGCCTGCGGCTCGCCCGACACTCAGGTCACCGATACCCGTTTATTCGATGACGGACTTGAGATTCGAAGACGACGTCGCTGCCTTGCCTGCGAGCGCCGATTTAAAACGCTCGAAAAGATCGAGCTCTCTTTGCCGTCGGTGGTAAAAAAGGACGGGTCGCGCTGCGACTTCGACTCGGCCAAGTTGCGATCAAGCATGGCCCTTGCTCTTCGTAAGAGGCCGGTTGCTTACGACATCCTTGAACAGTCTGTCCGTGCCATCGAGGAGCAACTTGCAGCAAGTGGCGAGAGAGAGGTCACCAGCCAGTTTCTTGGCGAGTTGGTGATGAAGGCCTTACGGCGTTTGGATAAGGTTGCCTACGTCAGGTTTGCCTCGGTCTATCGAAGCTTTGAGGATGTTTCGGAGTTTCAGGCGCTTCTTGCTGAGGTTGGCCCGCGTGCGCGCTCAGCCGCCGATGGCTTAGCGAGCAAGGGGTCGCGGCCTGCAGCTCAAACCCAAGCGTCAGGAGCGAAGCCAAAGTCGGCTCAGTCGTCGTCATCCAAGCGAATTCGCCGTGTTCAGTGAGGCCGATGTCGATTTCATGCAAAAGGCAATCAGCCTGGCTGAGCATGGTCTATTTACAACCACTCCCAATCCTCGCGTTGGCTGTCTCATTGTTCGGGATGGCAAGGTTGTAGGGCAGGGCTGGCATGAAAAAGCGGGCGAGGCCCATGCCGAAGTAATCGCGCTGCGGCAGGCTGCTGGTCGTGCGCGCGGGGCAACAGCCTACGTCACGCTTGAGCCCTGTAACCATATTGGTAAAACAGGGCCATGCACTGAAGCGCTTATTCAGGCGGGCGTTCGTGCCGTTGTGGCAGCCATGGAAGATCCTAACCCCATCGTCGCGGGCAAGGGGCTTGCGCGCCTTCGAGGGGCGGGCCTGGATGTGCGCTGTGGGCTTCTCGCGGAGCAAGCGGCTCGCCTCAACCCGGGCTTCATTCTTCGTATGACCAAGGGCAGGCCCTGGGTAAGGGTGAAGACAGCCTGTTCGATGGACGGCCGTGTGGCCCTTGCCAATGGAGAGAGTCAGTGGATCACGTCGCCTGAGGCGCGCGCGGATGGTCATGCCTTTCGGGCTCGCTCCTGTCTTGTCGTTACTGGTGTGGGTACGGTTTTGCAGGACGATCCACTATTGAATGTTCGCTATGTCGATACCCCTCGCCAGCCCCTTCGATTGGTGGTTGACCCAAGGCTCATGGCCGACCCTGATGCCCGGTTCTTCCGCGAGCCCAATGCTTTGGTGGCTACAACGGCAGACCTTGATAATCCCATTCATCGTGAAGGCATAGACCGTCTTGCCGCACGGGGGGTTGAACTCATTTCGGTGGATTCCCAGTCAGGACGGCCTGGCGATAGGCTTGCCTTGCACGATCTTTTAAAACAACTTGCCGAGCGCGGTATTAATGAGATTCATCTTGAGGCAGGTCCCGTACTTGTTGGTGGCTTTTGGTCCGAGGGCCTTATTGACGAATGGCTGGTCTACATGGCTCCTGTGTTTTTAGGCCAAGGAAGGCCACCTGTTCATGGAATGGCCGAACTTGGTTCGGTCGAGGCGGCCCTGCGTTGGCGGCTTATTGGGCAAGATGCGGTGGGCGACGGCCTGCGCGTTCGGCTTATCAAGCCCGACCAGGTTATTGCGTCATAACTCATTACACTTTCAGAATATGTTTACCGGCATTGTTCAGGCTATTGGACACATCGAAGGGGTTATGCCTCAGTCGCAGGCTTTGTCCCAGCAGGCCAGCCCTTATTCCGATGATCAAGGTCTTCGCGTCCAACTTTTATGGGGCCAGCTTGATTCAAGCGATATTTCCGAGGGCGACTCCATTGCCGTCAATGGCGCCTGCATGACGGTCATTGCACCTACCGAACAGGGTTGTTTCTTCGATATCTCTCGTGAAAGCCTTAACCGCACCGTGGGCCTAGACAAGCCCGGCCCTGTCCATCTAGAGAAGGCCCTCCGTGCTAATGATCGACTGGGCGGGCATATGGTTTCGGGCCATGTTGACGGCAGAGCGCAAGTCACCGGACTGCGCTCACGCAATGAATCCAACGAGCTGCGACTTCATATTCCCGAAAGCCTTGTAATATTTGTAACAGAAAAGGGGTCTGTCTCTGTGCATGGTGTGAGTCTCACGGTTAACACTGTTGAAGAGCATGGTGGACAAACAGAAATAAGTATTAACCTTATTCCTCATACTTGGAAGAAGACGCTTTTCTCGCAGTTTGTCGTGGGTGATTGGCTTAACCTCGAGGTGGATCCCATTGCCCGTCAGGTGGCGCGCGTGCTCGAGTCTATGGTGAGCAGTGGGCGTTGGCCAACGGCTTTGGCGCAAATCACATCGGCCGATGTTGCAGTGCATGTCCCAGCGCCTGGGCCTAGAAGTCTTGCTTAAGGGGTCCGGCGCATGACAGAACATGATCTTTTGAATATGGCCACGTCTGAGCAGCTCATCGAGGCCATTGGTCAGGGGAAAATGGTTGTCCTTGTGGATGACGAAGACCGCGAGAATGAAGGCGACTTAGTCATGGCCGCCGATGCCGTAACCCCCGAGGCCATTAACTTTATGGCTCGCTATGGCAGGGGTCTTATTTGTCTCACCCTCACAGAGGAGCGTTGTCGACAACTGAACTTGCCTCTTATGGTGAATCAGAACAAGTCTTCGCACGGCACTGCCTTCACGCTTTCCATCGAGGCCGCAACGGGGGTTACCACAGGTATAAGTGCTGCCGATCGCGCACGTACGATTCAGGCTGCTGTTGCCGCGAACGCAAAACCGGAAGACCTTGTTCAGCCCGGTCATATTTTCCCTCTTATGGCCCAGCCAGGCGGTGTGTTAACCCGGGCGGGCCACACCGAGGCGGGTTGCGATCTCGCTGCGCTCGCGGGCCGTCATCCCTCGGCTGTGATCTGCGAAATTCTCAACGAAGACGGGTCCATGGCCAGGCTGCCAGACCTCGTTCAATTTGCGAAAGCTCATCAGCTCATGCTGGGCTCCATTGCTAACCTTATTCAATACCGGAGCTCCCATGAGAGCCTTGTCGAGGAAATTGCGGATCGTGTCGTGACCTTCCAGGATAAGCCTTGGCGACTCGTAGCCTTTACTGACAAGGCGTCGGGTCAGCCCCATATGGCGCTGGTTTTTGGAAAGCCTGAGCCCCAGAACGAAACCCTGGTTCGAGTCCACGAGCCCACCAGTCTGCTTGACTGGATTGATAGCAAAAACCCTAATCACAGCTGGCCGGTGCCCGCAGCGCTTTCGGCCATCGAAGCCGCAGGCTGTGGAGTGCTTGTACTCTTGAATACGGCACCTTCGGCCAAGACTGTGCTTGCTCAAATCAACGGTCAGTCCATTTCAGCCGTGCCACCTTCCCCCGTTTCAAGTCAATCGCTTCGCAGCTACGGTCTTGGCGCGGCCATTCTTCGTCACGTGGGCGTGGGCAAGATGCGCCTCTTGGCCCGACCTCGTAAGATGCCAAGTATGGCGGGCTTCGGACTGGAGGTTACGGGTTATCAGCCCGAAGCGAGGTTGCGCGACTAAGAACGGGACCTTGCTGTATTTTTATTCCTTTCATTTTGAAAGACTTTTATTATGACCAGCCCCCACCGTATCGATCCAGAGCTCAATGGCGAGGGACTCCGCATTGGGCTTGTAGTCGCCCGGTTCAATCCCTCCATTACGAAGGTCCTTCAGACGGCTTGTCTTCGTGGCCTGAATGAGGCCGGTGTTGCCGGGGCGGACATCACGGTGGTCTCGGTGCCAGGCGCCCTGGAAATTCCTTTGGCCTTGGCCCAGCTTGCGGAAACCGGCCAGTTCGACGCTCTTGTGGCGCTCGGTGCTGTTATTCGCGGGGAAACCTATCACTTCGAGGTGGTCAGCGACCAGTCGGCCGCCGGTATTCAGAGGGTTTCGCTCGACTTCCGCATTTCGATAGCCAATGGCGTTCTAACGACCAATAACGAAGAGCAGGCCGAGGAGCGAGCAGACATTAAGGGCCACGAGGCGGGTCTTGTTGCAGTTGAAATGGCCAATCTCACCCTTGCCATTGATGACGAGGTTGCTGCGGACGATGACGATGCGTCCTGATACACGCAGTCGAAGCGCGCGACGCCTTTCAAGGCTTCTATCGGTTCAGGCCCTTTACCAGTGGCTTCTTACCCAACAGCCGCTCGGTGAAATTGAAGCCTTTGTCGTGACGGAGTCCGAAGAGGGCAAAGATGCAGACATGGACTACTTCAAGGACTGCTTTCTTGGGGCTGTCAACAACGCAGAGGCCTTGCGAGAGTCCATCACCAAGGTTATGGATCGGCCGCTCATCGAGTTATCGCCCGTTGAGCATTCCATTTTGTTGCTTAGTGTTTACGAACTCTGCCATCACCCCGAGGCCCCCTATCGGGTCGTGATTAACGAGGCCATTGAGCTCGCTAAGTCCCTCGGGGGTAACGAGGGTCATCGCTACATTAACGGGGTTCTCGATCGGCTTGCACCCGAGCTCAGGCCTCATGGATGAATTCGAACTCATACAAACCTATTTCGCAGCTTCATCGGCGGCTCAAGAGGGTCACGGCTTAAATCATAAACAGGCAGTTGGTATTGGCGATGACGCCGCTTTACTTGCTCCAGTGCCACCGGGACAGCAGCTTGTTGTAACCACCGACTCTTTGGTTGAGCAGCGCCACTATTTGCCTGATGTTGATCCTGAGGCCTTAGGCCATAAAGCACTGGCGGTGAGCCTCTCCGACCTTGCGGCCATGGGGGCAAGCCCATGGGCTTTCACACTCAATCTTCATCTGCGCGCGATACGTAAACCTTGGCTTGAAGCCTTTTCGAAAGGTATGAATGCCCTTGCCCTGAAGCATCGTATTGCGCTTGTAGGTGGTGACACCGTCCGTGTTCAGACCGAAGAGGCGGTGGTAATTACTGCCATGGGTCTCGCGCCTTTTGGTCAGTCACTTTTACGAAGCGGACTTCAGTCCGGAGATGACCTCTGGGTGTCTGGAAGCCTTGGAGACGGTGCCTGGGCTTTAAAAAACAAACCACTTGCCAGGAAATTAGTCTGGCCCGAGCCTCAGCTTGCTTTGGGCCTTGCTCTTCGTGAGCAGCAGCTTGCCCATGCCGCCATTGATATTTCCGATGGGCTTGCAAGCGAGCTCGATCATTTGCTGAACCGGTCAAGCGCTCGCACGCAAGGACTTGAGCTCAGCGCTCATATTCAATTTACATCCCTCAGTCAGTGCCTTGGCCCCGAGCTTCAGCAGGCCGTCGATCAGGGGCTTCTAAGCCTTGAAGAAGCTTGTCTTCTCGCGGTCCAAAGTGGTGATGAGTACGAACTTCTTTTTTCTGCGCCGGCCTCGGTCAGGCGAGCGCTTAAAAAGCTCTCCGAGACTCTTAAGCAAAGACTAACGCGAATTGGTCGTATTGAAGGGGTCGCGCCAGGCCATGGCGAATCAGTCACTCCTAGGTTGCACTGGTATAGACTTAACGGACAGGCACTTGGTTTGAATCAAGCATCCATTGCTGGCTTTAACCACTTTCAAGAGTCACCTACGGAGAAGGCGGGCTGATGCAATCCGACGCGTCGCAATCGGACCCATCGCAGCCCTCGGGCGGCCCCTACCATTCAAAGACCGAGTCCACCCTCGTAATACCTTCGGCAACCTTGCCCCAGACCATTTTTTTGCGGCATCCCGTCCATTTCTTAGCGCTTGGGGCGGGCTCTGGGCTCTCGCCTGTCGGTCCGGGAACCGCTGGGACGCTCTGGGCCTTGGGAAGTTTCTTGGTGCTTGAGCAGATCTTTTCGGTCACAGCGCTATGGCTTTTTTTGTTGCTCACTTTCCCGCTTGCCGTCTGGGCCTGTTCGCGCACCACCCGGGCCCTTGGCACTGACGATCATTCGAGCATTGTCATCGATGAGATCTGGGCGTTTTGGCTTGTACTGCTTGTGCTTCCCCGTAACCTTGCCACTGACAGCGTACTTAGCCCTTCAGGCCTTGCGGTCCCGCCGAATGACTGGGTTTTAACCGGGCTTGCCTTTTTACTTTTTCGTGTCTTTGACATTCTCAAGCCGCCACCGGTGGGCTGGCTCGACCGTCGAGTCAAGGGAGGCCTTGGCGTCATGCTTGATGACATCGCAGCTGCGGCTCTCACCCTGTTTACCCTTGCCATTTTGGTGCGACTGGGAGTGCTGGTATGACGAAGCACCATTCAGACGCCAAGGCTTGGCCGGTGTCGCCCCCTAACGAGCACCCAATTCGCCTGCTTGGCCTTTGTTTAGCATGGGCGAGCCAACGAGCAGGGGCACGACTGGCTCTGGCCGAGTCGTGCACGGGTGGGCTGGCGTCAAGCTGGCTGACCCGTATTGCCGGTTCAAGCCAATGGTACGAGGGGGGTGTGGTCAGCTATTCCAATCAGGTGAAGATGCACCAGCTGCAGGTGCCTGAGACGCTTTTACAGGGTTATGGCGCTGTGAGCGAACCCGTCGCACGGGCCATGGCAAGCGGACTTGGCCAATGGGCAGGGCTGCCTACGCCTAACGCGTCTTCGAGGCCGTCCCCGCCTGTTTCCTCTGGGCCCTTGATCACCGCGGCTATTACGGGGGTGGCGGGGCCCGGCGGCGGGTCACCAGAGAAACCTGTAGGCCTTGTATGGTTTGCCTGGGCGAGGTTTGAGGGGCAGCCCACCCATGGCCTGCCTAGCCAGCTGTGGTCGCAGTGTCATTTGTTTCCTGGCGATCGTGAGGCCATTCAGGCGCAGGCGGCTTGGTACGCGCTGAATGGCCTCCTCAGCCATCTTCTCGGCAGAGACAAACGGTTTTAAGTCGTTACGATTAAAACCCACTTGTATACTGACTTTTTATACAGTATCGTACGTCTCAACCTGCTTCCCTTTCTGAAAGGACATCATGGACGACCTTCAAACTAAAACCCGTTCCGAAAAAGCCAAGGCACTTGCCGCCGCTATTGCTCAAATCGAGAAGCAATTCGGAAAAGGCTCCATCATGAAAATGGGCGAAAACGACGTCGCGCCCGATATTCAAACGGTTTCCACAGGCTCGCTTGGGCTCGATGTCGCCCTTGGTGTCGGCGGTCTGCCTCGTGGTCGTGTGGTTGAAATCTACGGGCCGGAGTCCTCGGGCAAAACAACCCTTACCCTTCAAGTCATTGCCGAAATGCAAAAGCTTGGTGGGGTCTGCGCTTTTGTTGATGCCGAGCATGCGCTCGATAGCCAATATGCCCAGAAACTCGGTGTAAACCTCACCGATCTTCTTATTTCTCAGCCCGACACCGGCGAGCAGGCCCTTGAAATCGTAGACGCCTTGGTGCGTTCGGGTTCGGTTGACCTTGTGGTGGTCGATTCGGTGGCGGCCCTCACGCCTCGCGCTGAAATTGAAGGAGACATGGGCGATTCTCTTCCCGGTCTTCAGGCTCGTCTCATGTCGCAGGCGCTGCGCAAACTCACCGGCACCATCAACCGAACCAACACGCTCGTTATTTTCATCAACCAGATTCGCATGAAAATTGGGGTGATGTTCGGCAGCCCAGAAACCACCACCGGGGGCAATGCCCTTAAGTTTTATTCTTCAGTGCGCCTCGATATTCGGCGGGTGGGCTCGCTTAAAAAAGCTGACGAAGTGGTTGGGTCCGAAACCCGCGTTAAGGTCGTCAAGAACAAGGTGGCGCCGCCCTTCAAGCAGGCCGAGTTCGACATTCTTTATGGCGAGGGCATCTCGCGTGAGGGTGAAATTGTTGACCTCGGCGTGGAGTGCAATCTGGTTGAAAAATCGGGGGCTTGGTACAGCTACAACGGCGAAAAAATTGGTCAAGGAAAAGACAACTCTCGCGAGTTCCTTCGTCAAAATCCAGCCATTGCCATGGAAATCGAAAATAAAATTCGGGCGCACTATGGGGTGACCGAGCTTGCGGCTCCGGCCCTCAAGGTGGTTAGCACTTTAGCCACCGACGATCCCGAGGCCGTCGCAACAGCCAACGACAAGCCTTCGCGTCGTGGTCGCGATGCATCATCTAAAGACAGCTCACGTGTCGAGGCCGCCTAGGTCCGCAGCAACTCTTTCTCTTAAGGCCAGGGCCATTGCGGCCCTGGCTCGCAGAGACTACAGCCGCAAAGAACTTTACCAAAAGCTTGCTGGTTTTGCCGATTGCGACGAAGACCTTCAAGCGCTACTCGATCTGCTCGAGTCGAAAAAACTACTTTCAAACGCGCGGTTTGCCGATGCATTTATCAATCAGCGGCAGGCCAAGTTCGGCGCTTCTCGCCTCTTCTACGACCTTGAACAGCATGGGCTCGACCCCGAGCTTATTCGGATGCAAAAGCAGCAGCTTGTTCAAACCGAAAACCAGCGCGCTTTCGTGGTCTGGGCGAAGCGTTTTGGTTCGCCACCGAGCTCTGCCCTTGAGAAATCAAAACAAATAAGGTTTCTTGCCTCTCGTGGTTTCTCGCCCGAGGTTTATCGCTGGCTTGAGGCCAGAGACTTCGCCCCGATCGACGAAGTCGAGCTTGACCGGGGCATGGTTTAACAACGCACTACCCCCGGGGGTTCACGTAAGACTTTGGTGCTTGCGTGCTAACATTTTCGTAGCACGAGGGGAGTTAAACCAATGAAAATTCACGAGTACCAGGGTAAAGATATCCTGCGCCGCTATGGTGTTGCCGTGCCGCGAGGCATTGCCTGCTTTTCTGTCGACGAAGCCGTTGAGGCGGCAAAGACGCTTGGAGGCCCTGTCTGGGTCGTGAAGGCACAAATTCACGCGGGCGGTCGCGGCACGGGTGGTGGGGTAAAACTTGCCAAGTCCCTCGACGAGGTCCAAAGCCTGGCCGGGCAGATACTCGGAATGCAGTTGGTCACGCATCAAACTGGTCCCGACGGCCAAAAAGTTCGTCGTCTCCTTATTGAAGAGGGGGCCGATATCCAAAAG
>JAYNLI010000005.1:0-60451 GCA_038111655.1 Bordetella sp. | reverse complement strand
AGCGCACAGCAGCCTCAAGGCTTGCTTTTGCCAGGCCCATGGTGTTGTAGGCAGGCACAACCTTTGAGGCACCGTGATAGGTGAGCGCCACGATGCTGCTCTCGTCATTGGTCATGAGCGGCTTAAAGGCCTTGGCGAGGGCAGGTAGGCTGTAACTGGAAATGTCGTGCGCAATTCGGAAGCCTTCTCGGCTTAGTCCCTCGAGAAAGTCGCCTGCAATGGCTTCGCGAGGGGCGAAGGCAATGGCATGAACGAGGCCGTCAAGCTGAGACCAATGATCCGAGAGCTGTTCAGCAAGGCTATCGATTTGGCTATCTTCCGACACATCGCAAGGTAGGCAAATTGTGCTATCAAAGGCTTGGGCAAGCTCGCGGATGCGTTCCTCAAACCGCTCGTTCTGGTAGGTAAGGGCCAGTTGAGCGCCTTGCGCGTGGCAGGCCTTAGCAACACCGTAGGCAATTGAACGATTGGATAAAACCCCTGTAATAAGAATTCGTTTGTTTTTAAGAAAAGACATGCGCCTCCCTGTCTGCCGGGTTATTGATTTAACTTCGCTACACTACCATCGGTTGCTATTTTGCAAGGTCTTCATGGTCGTGCTCAGAAGTTATATATTCAAGGTTTGGTCAACAGCCGCCCTCGTGGGCTGCTTAGCTAGCCTTGGCGGTCTCCTCGCCTCAAGCGCGCACAGCAACGAGCCTTCACGGGATGTCGCATTGTCGGGTGGATTCGTCCCATCAATGGCCTTGGGAGCGACACCCAAGTATGCCAAGGATTTCAGCCATTTTAGTTATACCGACCCGCTTGCTCGGCCGGGCGGAGAGCTTCGCTTGGCCGCCATGGGCAGTTTCGACAAGCTCAACCCGTTCACCCTGAAGGGCATTCCCGCTCGCGGCCTTTCCGAGCTTGTTTTTGAGCCGCTTGCCATTGGGAGTCTTGATGAGCCGATGTCGATGTATGGGCTTCTAGCCGAGTCCATGCGGCTCGCGCCCGATGAGCTTTCAATTACCTTTCGGCTTTCACCAAAGGCGCGTTTTTCCAATGGCCTCTCAGTGCTAGCAGCCGACGTCAAGTTTTCCTTCGATACCCTTCGAAGTTCAGCGGCAAGCCCGATCTGGCGAAATTATTGGGCAGACGTAAAAGATGCGGTTATCCTTGATGAAAGAACCATTCGGTTCAATTTTCTACGCCGTAACCGTGAGCTTCATATGACGGTGGCCAGTCTGCCGGTCTTCTCGAAGAGCTGGGGTGGCGAGCTACCCTTCGATCAGTGGGTCATGCAAGCGCCCATTGGCTCGGGTCCCTATCGGGTTGCTCGCGCAGACATGGGAAAGTCTATCCTTTACGAACGTCGGGGCGACTATTGGGCTCAGAACCACCCGGCCAGGCGTCATCAATTTAATTTTGACCGTATTAGTTTCCGCTATTACAAGGATGTCTTTGCTCGGCTCGAGGCTTTAAAGGCTGGAGAGTTTGATTTCATTCACGAGAACACCGCGAAGAACTGGGCGCGCTCCTACAGGGGACGACCTTTTCAGTCGGGTGAGTTGGTCATGGCCGAGCTTCCCAATTCCAATGGCGCGGGGCTTCAGGCTTTTTTCTTTAATACGCGACGCCCTCTGTTCGAGGATGTCCGTGTGCGTCATGCACTTTCTCTTGCTATGGATTTCGAATGGATGAACCGGCAGTTGTTTTACGACCAGTACATTCGATCGAACTCCTACTTCACCAATTCCGAGCTCGCAGCCTCTGGGCTTCCCAATGAAGCCGAGCTTGAGCTCTTGAACAGCATTGCTAAGCAAAGGAAGCTCGAGATCGACCAGGCCTGGATTCTTACGTCTGTTCCCGAGCCGCCGTCAACAAAAGGTGACGGTGGGCTTCGCCAAAACCTTCGTAAGGCTAAGCAGCTTTTGCTTGAGGCGGGCTGGGTGCTGAAGAAGGGCAGGCTCGTTAACGCACAGGGCCAGCCTTTTGAATTTGAAATTCTTATTAGCCAGCGCAACTGGGAGCGGGTCATTGCGCCCTTTGCTCGAAACCTTGAGAAGCTTGGTATTCGGGTGTCAACGCGTGTATCAGATGTCTCGCTCTATAAAAAACGGCTCGATAACTACGACTACGACATGATGGTGCATTGGTATCTCTCGGGGCAAAACCCGGGAAACGAGATGCTCTTTCGGTTTACCTCGTCCTCGGCGAAGGAGCCCGGCGCAGACAATTACGCAGGCGTGGCCAGCCCCTGGGTTGATGCACTTATTTCACAACTTATTGCTGTTCGAAGCCGCGAGGAACTTGTGACAGCGGCGCGGCTGCTTGATCGTGTGTTGCGACATGGTCATTACGCAATTCCACATTGGTTCAATCGAGTCCATCGTGTTGCCTATCGACGTGGCCTACTCGCGCCCGCGCAAACGCCCCTTTACTACCATTCCGAAGACTGGGCAATTACGTCCTGGTGGTGGGACAAACCATGAATGCCAACCTGCTGGGTTACATCGTTAAGCGTCTTTTGCTCATGATTCCGACACTACTCGGAATCCTTTTGGTTACGTTCACGCTTATTCAATTTGTTCCTGGTGGTCCTGTTGAGCAAATGATGCAGATGCTTAAAGGCGATCACGCCGCCACAGGTATTGCCGTTCCTGGTGGGTCTGCGGCGGGCGATGTGGGTCAGGCCTCGGGCGTGTATCGTGGTCGGGTGGGGGTCGATCCCCAGAAGCTCGAGGAGATTAAAGCTCTGTACGGATTTAACAAGCCAGCCCATGAGCGCTTTATCGACATGGTTGTTGGCTTCGCGAGTTTCGACCTGGGCACAAGCTTTTTTTATAACCGCAGCGTATGGGAATTGATTATTGAGAAGCTTCCAGTCTCGGCCAGCCTTGGGCTTTGGAGTTTTCTCTTAACTTATCTCGTTTCCATTCCTTTGGGTATTTCAAAGGCCGTTCGCCATGGGTCTCCCTTTGACCTCTATACGTCGCTGGCCATTCTTATCGGTTATGCCATTCCCGGTTTTGTGCTGGGCGTGATTATGCTGGTCTTCTTTGGAGGCGGCAGCTTCTTTCAGGTTTTTCCCCTTCGGGGCTTAACCAGTGATGACTTTGAGCAGTTAAGCCTTATTGGTAAGGTCTTGGATTATTTCTGGCATCTTGCCCTGCCGCTCACCTGTCTTGTTATTGGTAGTTTCGCTGTCATTACCATGCTTACGAAGAACACCATGCTCGAGGAGATTCGTAGGCAGTACGTTTTAACTGCCCGAGCGAAAGGGCTTGATGAGCAGGTTGTTTTATGGCGCCATGTCTTGCGCAATGCACTTATTCCTATCGTCACCGGATTCCCTGCAGCCTTTGTCGCGGCCTTTTTTACGGGCTCCCTACTTATCGAAACACTCTTCTCCCTTGATGGTCTGGGCCTGCTTTCTTACGAGGCAGTGATGAAGAGGGACTATCCCGTTGTGATGGGCACGCTTTTTTTCTTTTCCTTGCTTGGGCTCCTTGCAAAGCTTGTCAACGATCTGCTTTATGTTGTTGTTGATCCGCGGGTTCAGTTTGAGGTGGGCCAGAAATGACTACTATGACAGCCCCCGCTCTAAACACCCCATCAAGCCAGTCCCTAGGACGTCGGGGGGCGATGCGTTTTTGGGCAAATCGACGTGGCCGCGTCAGCCTAATTATTTTTCTTTCAGCTGTTTTTCTAAGTTTTTTTGCCGAGCTCTTATCCAACGACCGGCCTCTGGTTGTCTCGTTCGAAGGCGAGCTTTATTTCCCGCTTGTTTACGACTACCCCGAGAGCACGTTTGGGGGCGACTTTCAAACGGCCACCGACTACCTTGATCCCTTCATTCGCAAACAGTTCGATGCGCCGGGCAACTGGGCGCTTTACCCGATAAATGAGTATTCCTACGACACTCTTAATTATTTTGCCTCGCAGCCAAACCCTGCCCCTCCCTCTTCAGAGAATTGGATGGGTACCGATGACCGAGGGCGCGATATTGCTGCACGATTACTTTTCGGGTTTCGGGTGTCTGTATTTTTTGGGCTTGCACTGACAGCTATTGGTGTTTTGCTTGGCATTTTTTTTGGGGCGGTTCAGGGCTACTTTGTGGGCAAGACCGACCTCTTTTTCCAGCGTTTTATCGAGGTCTGGGGAGCCATTCCCGAGCTCTATCTACTCATTATTCTGGCCTCTATTTTTGAGCCGGGTCTGCTTGTCCTGCTGGTGATTCTTTCGCTTTTCGGTTGGATGGGTTTGTCAGACTACGTGCGTGCTGAATTTCTTCGTAACCGGGGCCTGGACTACGTTACAGCGGCCCGTGCCCTAGGTCTTCGCCACGATCAAATTATTCTGCGCCACGTGCTACCCAACAGCTTGACCCCGGTGATTGCCTTTTTACCCTTTCGTATGTCGGCCTCCATTCTTGCCCTTACAAGTCTCGACTTTCTTGGGCTTGGCGTCCCGTCCTCCACGCCCAGTCTTGGCGAACTACTTGCGCAGGGGAGAGACAATCTAGACGCCTGGTGGATCACAGTTCCTACTTTTGCCGTGCTTGTGGGCACACTTTTGCTTCTTATTTTCATTGGCGAGGCGCTGCGCGACGCGCTTGATACTCGAAGGGCTCGCTAACACATGGCAAGCCTGCTTCAGTTTCGAGAACTTTGTATTCGTTTTCAATCCTCGGTCAACGAGAAGGGAACTGCTGCTGAAGCCCCTTTAGAGCCCTCCGCAAGGCGGCTTAGCTGGGCGGTGGACGGACTCAACCTAGCTATTGAGAAAGGCGAGCGTGTTGCCCTTGTTGGTGAGTCGGGGTCCGGTAAGACTATTACCGCGCTTGCTGCTCTTGGTCTTCTTCAAGATGTCGACATCCGGGGTTCGATTCAGTGGAAGGGGGAGGAGCTTAGCGGCGCCTCTGTAGCTCGACTACGCCGGCTTCGAGGCAAAGAGGTTGCGATGGTGTTTCAAGAGCCTATGTCTGCGCTGAATCCTCTTTTGACCGTTGGGCGTCAGGTAGGCGAGGTTCTCGAGACACACGAGGGCCTTACGAAAAGGCAGGCCTTCGATCGGGCGACCGAATTGCTCCAAAAAGTAGGCATTGACGACCCCTTGCGTCGATCACGAAGCTACCCGCACCAGCTGTCCGGTGGGCAGCGGCAAAGGGTTCTCATTGCAATGGCCCTGGCCTGCCAGCCCGAGCTCTTAATTGCGGATGAGCCAACAACCGCATTGGATGTTAGCCTGAGGCAGCAGATTCTTGAGTTACTTTCGGGTCTGCAAGAAGAGACGGGGATGGCCATTTTGCTTATCACCCACGATCTACCGATCGTCAAGCGTTTCGCTTCTCGTTTGGCGGTTATGCAGGCGGGGAGCATTATTGAAAGCGGGGATGCCGAGTCTGTTTTTCAGCGGCCCTCTCACCCCTATACCCAAAAGCTCGTTCAGAGCCAGCCTCGACCCCTGGTTGGAGCACCCGGTCCCAGAGACATTTTGCTTGATGTCCGGCAGCTGCACTGCGACTACGCCATTCCGGCCGGTCTATTTAGGAAGCGACGCTTTACTGCTGTGCATCGCGAGAACTTCGTGGTCTCGAGGGGTGAAACCTTGGGTGTGGTGGGAGAGTCGGGTTCGGGAAAGACCACACTTGCTATGGCGGTCATGCGGTTGGTTGAAGCCCGTGTCACAGGATTGGTAAAGTTGAATGGCGTTGACCTTCTAGGCCTTTCATCAAGTGGTTTACGTAAAGAGAGGCGGCGTTTTCAGCCCGTTTTTCAAGACCCATACAGTGCCTTATCGCCCCGACTTACAGTGCGTCAGATTCTTGAGGAGGGCCTTCGGCTTCACCAACCCGAGCTCATCTGGCAGCAAAGGCTCGATCGCTGCGAATCCATCATGCATGAGGTCGGGCTCTCTCCCGAGGCCCTGCAGCGCTACCCGCATGAGTTTTCGGGCGGCCAGCGACAACGCATTGCAATTGCGCGCGCAGTCCTTCAGGAGCCGGAGCTTATTATTCTTGACGAGCCAACCAGTGCTCTAGACCTTTCCATTCAGCAACAAATCCTGGAGCTACTTGTTGCCCTTCAAGCGGCCAAGGGGTTTGCCTACCTCTTCATATCCCACGATCTTCATGTCATTCGTTCCATTGCGCATCGCTGCCTCGTCATGCAGTACGGCAAGATTGTCGAGTTCGGTGCCACCGAGCATGTAATGTCCAGTCCTCGGCATGCCTATACCCAGCAGTTACTCGATGCCGCCTTCCCAGAAGAAAGGCTACAGGCGCTCGAGCGTGACCAGCTTAACTCAGGTGCCAACCGGCCGGTCCCACGTACGCTTCGGCTAGACAAGTAGACTTCGTAACCAGGGCAACAAGGGGGGGATAAGAATGGCTCCTGCAATACCATGCAGGCCCATGGCAATGCTGGCGAAGGCGCCGGCGTCCGGATGAACGCTAAAGGCGCGAGATGTCCCAATGCCATGCGCAGCAATGCCCAAGGCAAAGCCACGGTCAGCCCAGTAGCGCATCCCAATGGCATCCAAAAGGTAGCGAACGCTGATGGCCCCAAGGATCCCGGTAAGGACCGCATAGATGGCCGTGAGCGTTGGCGAAATCCCGGTGCCATCAACGATGCCCATGGCAATGGGTGCCGTAACGGATTTCGCCAGCAGCGGAAGTAAAAGTGCTTCTGGCAGGCCGAGCCATAGCCCTAAAAGCGAGGCGCTGGCCATGGAAACTGCCCCGCCTACTAGTGTTGCCATAAGCAAAATGGGGATCCTACCTTTTAAAAGACGCCAGCCTTGCCCAATGGGCACAGCAAGCGAGACCGTTGCGGTACCCAGCAAAAAGTGAATAAATTGGGCGCCCTCGAAATAGGTCTCATAGGGCACGTCGGCCAGGACCAAGACGACAAGCACAATCAAAATAGCCAGGGCAACAGGGTTCACCAGGGGCTGTCGACCTGACCAAAGGTGCAGCCGAAGCCCAAGTTCATAGGCAAGAAGTGTGAGCACAAGGCTAAAGAGTGGGAGGCCCGAAAGATAAACCCAGATCTCCTGAAGGTCTGTCATGGTCGATCCAAGGGTTCCACAACGTCTTCTGGACTGCGTTTCAGGCCGCTATTGGTCGCCTCAGCCTCAGAGAGGTTCGTGTCTGAAGGTGGCCTTAGGATCTTCGGCCCGCTTAAGCGCAAAACAAGCGCTGTGGCCACAATTGTGATTGCGACACTAAGAAGCAGAACCAGTGCAACCGCCCAGCCATGGGCATTGAGAACTGGCAGAAAGCTCACCACGCCAACGGCTGCCGGCACGAACAAGAGACCAAGATGCTGACTAAAGGCGGCGGAAACCGCCGCAAGATCGCGATCAACCTCTTTTTTTATGAGCAAAACCGCCAACAGACAGCCCATGCCAATGACTGGGCCAGGAATAGTCAGGGTCAGACCTTTGGAAATGAACTCCCCAAGCCCTTGGAAAAGCATAAGAATGAGTAGTCCGCGGATCATCTGGGGGAAACTATTGAGAGCGCTTGTCCCGAACAATGCGCAGACTTTCGATATAGTGAGAGATGAGCAGTAATCAACTCAGACCCGTTTACTTGTAGGATTTATAGAAGGCACTAAAGAGCTCTCGTCCATGACGAAGCTTGCCACAACCGTAGTTTCGACGGGCGGTTCAACCTTCACAATGAAAATGCAGGGCGCATGGGGCGCAAACGATATCTTTTCAGGGATGGCGCAACTTTATGCCAAGCGTGTTAATGAAATGGCTGTTTATTCAATCGTAACCGAAGGTTAATTTATGAACGTGGAACGTTTTGCGGATTTTATTGGATTATTGCTTCTTGTCGCTTTTTTTTGTGCCCTATGTGATTAGGGTTCAGTAGCTTGACATCCTGATTATTCTTCTTGGTGGTGTAGCGCTCGCTGTTCTAGACTTCCTTACGACGAAGACCAAAGCTTTTCATCTCTAGTTAAAAAAGGGCATACCATTTTAGGCGCTGTCTTCTTAGTTACAGCCCCATTTTTTGGGTTAGTTCTCTTCGGCTATCTTGCTGCACGATCAGGTCGTTTGCCTCTTAATGCGATAGGAGGTCTCAACGCCTTTGTTTTGTACTTCGCCTTGCCTTGCATGATTTTTAATTTTGCTGCCAAGGCTTCTTTTCATCGACTTTTAGATCCAGCACTCTTGGTGGTGTATGCGCTTTGCGCTTTGGTTATCGTCTTCCTCGCTGTTTTTATTGCCCGTTTAAGGGGTTTGACCATCAAGGATAGTGCCTTCGGTGCTATGACAGCTGCTTTTCCTAATTCGGGTTTTATCGGCGTTCCATTGCTCGCTGGCTTGTTAGGCGAACCTGCGGTGAGTTCAGTGATTCTAATGATTGCAGTTGATATCGTAATTACGAGCTCCTTATGTTTGGCTATTTCTGAGTCGGGTCGACCTGGTGGTTTTTTCAAAACCCTACGTGTCTCCTTGAAGGCGATTACGCGGAATCCCATGTTTATCTCTATTGTCCTAGGGGGAATTTTTTCAGCATTCGAATGGGGTCTCTATGTGCCAATTGAGTCCATTTTGAAGCTCTTGGGCTCCGCAGCATCACCCGTCGCGTTGTTTACGATAGGAGCTGTTCTATGGCGGGCACAACTTCTCGCCCGAAATCAAACTCATCGACCACGCCCATACATGGACGTGATCGTGCTTAAACTCGTCGCCCACCCAATATTAGCGGTTGGGATGGCTAGTGCTGTCCCCAATTTGTTTGGTCTTGAGCTAAGCCCTGTCATCTTATCGACCTTGATTCTGACTGCGGCTCTCCCTTCCGCAAGCAATGTGGCTTTACTCGCGGAGCATTTCGGTGCCGATAATAGTCGGATCGCAAAAATTATATTAATTACGACGGCTGTGTCTTTTTTTAGTTTTTCTGGCCTGGCGGTCTCGATTGGTATGACTCGCTAGGGTTTGAATTCAGAACTGCTATCCCTATTTAGTGTCTTCGCAATGGATAGACGTTGTCTCTGTCTTTTGTATCGTTGACTTGAGACCAGAATACGCCAGACTAGGTTGGTTATGACAAAGGCCGAGGTCGAGCCAACCACCGCGAAAATCGCAAGGCCCAAGAAGACTGGCTTACCCACACTCAGAATCTGATCCCAGGTCGAAGGGTTGTGGGCGTTCACGTCTTCGAACGTATCCTCAAAAAACGCTAAGTGTTCGGGAGTTGTCGACTCTCCAAGAATGGTTGCCCCTAGTTCGTAAGCAAGGATGCCGATTGGTACATAGGTAAATGGGTTAGAGACGAGAGTGCTAACAATGGCAACTGGCAAATTTGCGCGAAAAACCAAGGCAAAAATGGCCGAAAAAAGAGACTGGAGAACTGGGATAATGAATCCGAAGAAAACACCAAGCGCAACACCCATGCTTACTGAACGGCGGTTCAATCGCCAGAGCCATGGTCGATCGAGCAATGGTCCCAGCCATCTCAAACTTCTGTTTGATCGCACGGTTTCGGCTGTAGGGGTCCAGCGCTTTATAAACTGCTTCATCGATCACCCGATTGTCTCAGGAAAATGAAGTTCTAGGGTTTTTTCTATGCGGCACAACCGAAGGACTGGCCGCCCTCATGTTACGCTTCCAACCATGCTACCTCATGAACTTTTAGCGCCCGATGAGCCCATGACGTTTGAGCAATATGAGGGTTATATCCAACCAATACGCGATCGCCACGAGCGAACGCAGCGTATTTTTGGGGCCCTGTTTTTTATTATGCTTATCGCCGCGTGCGCCTCCTTTTATTTTGAACAACTCTCGCACGGGCTCATTCTTGGCCTTGTCTCTGTTTATTTTCTGGTTCGGGTTACCGAGTCGTCGCTTGCTTTGGATATGCTGGATACTCAACGCCTAGCGCTACTTGTTCGCCGAGACTAATTAAGCTCTTTCCCTTTGGACTTTACATGCGTGAAAGTCGCGCAAGAGCATCAGAGTTTCGCCTTTGACCAGGTGTTGCTGATACACGACTTCCCACTGGAACCTCGGTTGTTGCCATCCGAGTTCCAACGCGGCGGCGAATAACGTTGTTATTCCCTTTAAGCCGAAAGGCAGCCTCTTCTGGTGAGATGATCTTGGCTTGGAAAGGATCGTTAACGACGATTCCAGCCTCACCGATACCATTTGGGAACGATGGGTGGCTTAGGTATTGAATAGGTTGAATTATTTCACTTACTGTTACCCATTTCCCGATCCAGCTGTCATTGGGAAGCGTTCGACGCTCGCCGGTAAAGCTTTCAAGAATTTCGGGAAGAAGCTTGATACGCACAACACTGCCACTCGACATGGTGGTGAAATCAACGTAAATGTAGGGTCGAAGAAGCCTGTTATTGTCGAAATAAGCCTTGCCTGAACGCACGTCGACAACCTTACCTACAGCCTCAATTCGCTTACCCGCATAACGACTGATTTTTGCAAACTGCCCGGCTGCGACAACCTCGTAAGATCCTACATAGACCCTGTCAAGCTGAGGGCCCTTCTTGACGGCCTCACCCTCAGGCTTAGGCTTGGGCTTGAAGACGAGGGTGCCCGGTGGGATGCGGTTCTCAAAGAACTCAAAGGGATCTGGGAGTTTGTCAACTGGCCCGAGGCACATGAGGGCGAATTGTTTTGTGGCAAGGCCCAAGCTGGGCACTTGAGCGGCAAGCCCAAAGGTCTGAGAGGCTAGGGGATCAGCGTAGTCAGTTGCCCGGAAAATCACACCCTCCTCATCACTGTAGGTGCGGTCCCATAGTTCGGCGTTGTGCTCAAGGAGGCCAAGCGACAGGTCGAGACTCATAAAGGCGAATCGATCAAGTTCCGGACCGAAGAGATTTTCTTTGCGACCAGGGTGTTGAAAGTTAACCTGCCCAAGCTCCGAAGCTAACCGTCCCTTAAGCACAGGGACGTACATACCGTCATAGTCGATAAGCTTAATTTGTGCACCATCTTTTGATACCAAAATATTTCCAAGCTGAATATCGCCGTGGGCAATAGACATCTTTTGCAGAAAAGCACACAGCTCGCGAAGCTGCGCCCTAAGTTTGCCAATCCGTTTTGAGTCTTTGTAATTTTTGTACAAGTATTCGCCGAGCGTTTCTCCGTAATTCCAGTTCATCTTAATAACGGGCACCGTTTGTTCATTCACGACCATGCCGTGGGGTTGGTAGTCGAAGTCAAGAAAAAACGATGCCCCCTCTGACTTGCGAATGGCCTGAACCGCGGAGGAAATTGCTTGGTAACGCTCTTCAATATCCTTAGAGACACGGGTAAAGACCCTGATGGCAAATGAACGCTTTTTCTCGGCATTGTTCATTCGAAAGACAAGTGCAAAGTTGCCCGACCGAACACGTGGCATGCCCAGTGCACTTCGTTCAACGACACACTGCTGTATATCTCGGTCTCGGAAGGTATGGCTGGCAGGTTGCTGGAGAGCTTTTAGATAGGCTTCTAGGCTGGGTAGGGACATGTTAATTCACATCGTTATAGATAATCAGTCAATTACGGTTCAAAGGACAAAAGGGCAAAGGTTGTATCGTCCTTGCGCAGGGTTCCAGCCTGGCGTTGAGACAGCACCCAGTTTTGAAAATCAGGCTGGTCCATTTTTGACAGTGTGTCCAAAGGTAGGGGGCGGTTTTTCTCATACTGACTAAGCAGGTGATGGCCGAGGGCATCGGTCATAAGAAAGAGCTTTCGCGGCTTCATGTCAGCCTTAGCGAGTCTAAGACAACCCCATCGGTTCCTTTCGTCACCAAATAATAGTGAGTCAGTTGTCGGCACCGACCCTAACAAAATGGGGTTTTTTAGAAATTCCGGCGACTTGCGTACTATGAATGTCTTAAGTTGCATGCGCGTATCGATCCAGGCCGCTATGCTATCTCCCACAGTCAAGAGCCAGATATGATCCTTCTCTTCGATAACTCCCAAAAGACTCGCAAAATTTCCTCGATTGGCTGCGAGTTGCTTTGACCAGGATTGAGTTTTAGCCTTCGCCTGTTCCTCAAAGAAGGGTCGGGCTACATCTAACACAAGTCGAATGCTCTCTTGATTGAGAGTGACACTCGGCACCTGGTTATAAATTTGAGTGAAAGATTGACAAAGAATGCGAGCCCAGGTCTGGGAGTCAAAGGAGTCGCTCGCCCCATCGCTCATCGCGCAGGCCTTGCCGTTTTTCTCCCAAAAGAAAAAGTCCTCATTCGCATCCGGGTGCTGAGGCTCTTTGGGCGCCGTGAGATTTTTGAGAATTCTTATGATTCGCCCCTCAACTTAACCGGCCATCATTTAATACCCACTTCTGGAGCGGCTACGACCTGAGGGGTGCTAGCGAAGCAACATAGCCTGCGAGGATGCCCGCGTTCCGATTTCGAAAAATTCAACGACTTCAATGGGTTCAACGTTAAAGAAAAACCCACGAGCCTCACCGTCAACTTGATAACCTCGCTCACGCGCCGCTCCAGCAACGGCAGGTGGAAGAGTACTCGACATACGGTAAAGAATTTTCCCAAATCCGTCGGTCACTTGCTTTTCGGCGCTTGGAAATTTAATCGGACCACTCTTACTTTGGCCAGTATGTAAATTTAAGATCAACACCTCGCCATCCTCGGTCCCTAAAGATTTGAGTTGTTCAACAATGGGTTCCGGGTCTCCGTCTGAAGGCTCTCCATCGGTAACATGGAGCAAAGTTGGGGGGAATGACTCAGGATACTCATCACACCACTCGGCAAGCGCCTGAGCCGCGGTTCGCATGGCCTTACGCATCGGTGTGCCACCGCCAGCGTAGGGCTCAAACCAAATTGGAAAGGGCATGCCGCCCCGTTGTTCAACACGTAAGGGGTGTTGCTCGAACGCCGAGATTGGGTTGAAATTCTTCTGACCTAACGGACCTGAGAGTGCATTGGCGACGGTTGAGCCGCCGTAGCCAATAGCACCAATGTGGAAGTAATCTCGAACCCCTTCTGACTTCGAGCTACGGGTGATGAGGTTAACGACAATGCGGTTTAGGGCGTCGCATACAAACTCGGCGCGCGAGAGATCCGTGTCTCCGACCGGATCAGCCATCGAGCCAGACTGGTCAATCACGAACATAAACGCGGTCGGGTTGGAACGGCTGATCTCGGCACTGTAGCTCATAGCTCTCCAATATTATTTTGAAAATCTACTATCGAAACTTTCTTTCAGCGCTTTAGCGCGTTCCTCGGGGTCGTAGCAACTGGCAACAAGCGTCACCTCGGGGGCCACCTTAACAGCCGCGTCTTCATAACTTATGAATGGGTAACGCTCGTTCGCGATGAGTTTTATCTTCTGATTTTGCCTTGCCTCAAGTACTGCCTTGCCGCCATAGAATTCCGCCCGCGGCCCGTCGGGCATAACCTTGACCATGAAGGCGTTTTCAGCGTAACTGCATTCGTTTTTTAGGGTGACATGCACGGTAATTGGGCCTTTGTCCGGTACCAAGGCGTCGTTGATTGGCTTGGCTAAACTCTGCAACGGAGGGACTTTTACGGTCGTTAACACGGTATAGACAATCCAGATTGCAAGGATTGTTCCGAGAAGTGTGGCGACGCCAAGCACAATGAATTGGAAGTTTGAGGACTCTGAAGGTAAAGGAGGAACCTCGGACCCATAACCCGCATTCGGTGCGGTCTCGCGTTGATTTTTGGAAAACTCGTTCGATGCCCAATCGTTATCTGAGTAGCGGCTTTGCGATTGATCCAACCCTGCGTCATCGGAAGATCGTTTTGGTTCCTTTGACTCATTGGGGCCAGGTGTCGAAGCGGGTCGCGGCGACTGAAGGGACCTCTCTCTAGCAATCTCTTCGAGGGAACGAGGCTTTATAATCATGATACAAATAATAGCCTAGAAGAAATAGTTAAACATGTTCGAAACAGCTTTCTAGGGGAGACACCTTGGTTACGGTTGCAAACTTGGTGGTTACGGGAAGCACTTGGGAAAAGAAGGTTGACCCGCTCGCGGAGGCCTTGGAAGCTCAGGCAAATCGTTACTGGATAAGGGTCTATAACTCTCCAATGCACATCATGCGATATGCCACCGAATCTCAGCAAAAGGCAATGCTAAGGGAACTTGACGAGTGGCATAAGCCGACCGATACGAGGCCTTGTTACGTCGTTTGTTCAAGTCCCTCTGCCGCGGAAGGGCTTGGTGGGCTTGGGTCACTGAAGCAGGCGCTTGCCGTGCGCGAATCACAGCTTCGATTCGCTGCAATTGGAGAGGAGACTGCCGCCGAATTTGCCGCTACTCTCAAGCTTGAAGGGATTGCTCGGGTGCGCCGTGAGGACGTAATTACGCCATCGGTCTCGGGGCATGTGGACAAACTTGTTCAAAAGCTCGTCGATACGGCGCCTCCAGGGTCTTTAGCGCTCATTTTGGAGATGTCCGGAGATAAGGGTGACTTGGCAAGAGCGCTTGTATCCGGTGGATTCAGAGTTGTTCGTCTGCCTGTGTTCTCGATTTCTGTCCAAAACCTTATTGATCTGCCGCAAAGCGACCTTCCATGGTGGTTCCTCGTCTCCAGCTCTTCCGTTCTTAAAACACTGGTTCAAGACCTTCGCTACCAGAAGAAGCGCCCTGAGAATGTGCTTTGGATGGGTGCCTTTCGTTCCATCGAGGCAAACCTTAAAAAGCTTGTGCCTAATGCGCATTGGGTCCACGTGCCCGATCTCGTGCCTGTCGACATTCTCGAAGTAATTTCTAAGAGTGAGTACTGTTAACAGAACAAGCGATGTAGCCGGTGCAGGCTTAAATTCGGTATTAAAAATGTAGGGGAGTGTTTGAGTATGGTCATTCTTGCGAATCTCTTGGTGACCCGAGCTGTTTGGCGCGGAGGAACAGATCCTTTATCGGAGGAGTTAAAGAAAGAGGGGGATCGATACTGGATTAAGGTCTTTCATTCACCCGCAGAAGAGTTTCGGATAACTGGTGAGGCTGCACAACGAGCAGCGCTTCGTGAGCTTAACGACTGGGATGATGTTACCGATGTGCGCCCTTTTTATCTGGTTGCTACGAGCCCGCCAGCCGCGGAGGCTCTAGCGAAGGTACCTAATCTCTTGGCCGCCATCAAGGCCCGTCAGTCTCGCTTGAAATGCGCCGCTATTGGCGATGAAACTGCTTTTCATTTTTGGGAGGCGCTTAAGGCCCACGATTTGGGCCCCGAACGCTATCGGCAGATCTTAGTACCGACTGTTTCGGGCCATTTCGATAAACTTGCGGACTCCATTTTAGTTCGAGCGAAGCCTGGAACCATGGTCGGGCTTTTGGAATCTGCGGAGGACTCGAATGCGTTGGCGCAAAAGCTGATATCGGGTGGGGCGCGCGTTGTGCGCCTACCCATATATTCGAGGTCAACCCGCGAGGTAATTGATTTACCCAACGATGGAACACCATGGTGGGTGTTGGTTACCTCTTCTCTTGCCGCAAAGGCAACCCTACTGGAACTGAATCGACAAAAGGTTGACCTTAAAGAGGTGACTTGGATTGGGTCGGTACCCGCGATTGGCCAAGCCATTCAGAAACAAGTCCCAGGCGCCCGATGGGTTAACGTGGATGACCTAACAGCAGACCGTATCCTAGACGCGATTGCGAAGGCCTAAGCGAATCAAGTTTTGACAGGGAGCGTCGATACCCAAATGCATGAGTGGGATTTCCAAACGGTCGATGAACAGGGGGCTAGGGCTTTCAATCCTTCTGGTGAAAAGCATTTTGATCTTTGGTTTAACAGCGCCTGTGCAGGCGAAGTACCTTATTCTTGAACGCAGCAATGGCAAGGTGGTTTACATCCCGTTAGTGGCAGTCGCTTGGACCCCGGAAGGAAATCGGTATTTCACGGTGATTCACGATTTTTTTAATCCCGATCTTCTTGGGCATCTTTCCCGACGCCATGTTGAGGAAATTGATTGCAAAGGCAAGCGAACGCGTACTCGCGCCCACGCCCGTTTTACCGGGAAGCGCGGCACTGGGAAGGCAACCTTAAATACCGATGAGCCAACCAACTGGAGGCCTATACGAGGTAAGGATGACCCCATGGAGATCGCGAGAAACCTTCTTTGTCCAGCCTAGTGCCTGGAGGTCGCTTCTGCCCTGTGCTTCCAGAGTGAGAGCGCAAGCACCGCGACGGTGAGTGGTATGACACCGTAGAGAAGAATCTGACTGTAGGGTTCAAGCGCCTGATGACTCTGCGAGGCCAGAATAAGGTAGCCCGTGTAGACAAAGTAGTAAAAAAGAAAGATACCGCCTTCCCATCGGGCGATTTCGCGTCCGGTAATGAAAGCCGGTAAGCAAGCAAGAAACGCCGCAAGCATTACCCACTGATCAAAGACCAAGACCGTGTTGGGTATCGGTAGACCTCCGGAGGCAACAAGCCCGGAGAGTCCTAGACAGCCCAGAATATTGAAGATGCTGCTGCCAACCACGTTCCCGACGGCCATATCTCGCTCGCCTTTGATGGCAGCGACAACGGATGCGGCAAGTTCAGGCAGTGAGGTACCTGCCGCAACAATCGTAAGCCCAATGATAAGGTCGCTTACCCCCAGAAACTTTGCAAATGCAACGCTTGAGGTTACAAAGGCCTGCGCCCCTGTAACCAACAGAACAAGACCGAGGACGACCAAAGAAGCCGAGCCAAAGGGGTGTTCGAAAAAGCCTGGGCGACTCGCTTGGTTTGCCTGCTTGGTCGAGTCTTCAATGCCCTGGTGGTCGACTTGCGATGCTTGCGAGTTTTGAGCGCCTTGCCTGGCTTGCCGCACAAGGAATACGAGATAAGAGATAAGTCCAGTCAGTAAAAGAAGGGCCTCGCCTGGGCCTATCCGGCCATCCATCCCAAATAGCAAAAGGAGGCCACTTGCTCCAATAAGAATAGGCATCTCTTGACGAATAATCTGATTGTGAACCGACAGGGGAACGAAAAGCGCCGATAAGCCAAGAATGGCAAGCACATTAAACACATTACTTCCAACAACGTTGCCCACTGCAAGGTCAGCAACGCCTCGCCACGCCGATTCGACTGACACGGCAATTTCGGGTGCGCTTGTTCCAATGGAAACAACGGTAAGGCCGATCACTAGGGGCGATAAGCCCAACAATTTGGCAAGCACACTCGCTCCGCGAACCAGCAGTTCTGAGCCGAAAACAAGCGCAAGAAGCCCTGCAAAAAACAGAGCAAGGTTGACCATACAAATGCCTTTTTAAAGATCTGATGCATACTGTAGCAATGAAATGGATTCCCACAGCCGATCTCTGCGACGCCCACGAGGCTCTTTTTTCGAAGGGCCTTCTCTTTGTTATACCTCCGGTTTTTCAGAACTACGGGGGAGGAGATCGCATGATGGGAGAGACCTTTACTTTGCGATGCTTTGAAGATAACGCCTTGCTCAAAAAGGCTCTTGAGCAACCCGGACAAGGTCGAGTAATCATGGTGGATGCGGGAGGGAGCGACCGTTGTGCGTTGGTCGGCGGAAACCTTGGTGAAATGGCTGAAAAAAATGGCTGGTCTGGTGTGGTTCTAAACGGTTGTGTTCGCGATGTCCAAGAGCTTTCCGAGCTCTCTATCCCGGTCTGGGCGATGGCAAGTCATCCGCGACGTGGATCGAAACAGGGTGGCGGGGAACAACAGATTCCCGTTGACATTGCCGGGGTCCTGGTATTTCCCGGTAACTGGTGTTACGCCGACGAAGATGGCGTTATCGTGTCGCGCCAAGCTATTCACAAGGCATAAGCTACTTGCCCCAAAGTACTATTCGTTCTCGCTTTTTCTAGGTCGTGGCTAAACCATCCTCGAGTTACACCGAATCCTCGATTCGTGTTTTAAAAGGCCTTGAGCCCGTGCGCCAGCGTCCGGGTATGTACACACGGACCGAGAACCCACTTCATATCATTCAGGAAGTTATCGATAATGCGGCAGACGAGGCCTTAGCAGGTCATGCAAAGCATATTCAGGTTGTTGAGTATGCTGATGGCAGTTTCAGTGTTCAGGATGACGGCCGCGGTATTCCTGTTGGCCCACATCCCGAAGAAAAATCTCCCGTTGTTGAGATTGTCTATACCCGGCTGCATGCAGGCGGTAAGTTCCAGAAGGATGGGTCATCTGCTTATGCCTTTTCGGGTGGTCTCCATGGCGTAGGCGTCTCCGTTACCAATGCGCTCTCGCTTCGGCTCGTTGTAACCGTCTGGCGTGATGGACATGAGTGGGAGATTGACTTTGCGAATGGTGAGGTTAAGACACCCCTTAAGAAATTAGGCTCGTCCTCAGGTAGGGTGGGTACTCGTGTGCGTGTCTGGCCCGACCCCAAATACTTCGACGAGGCACAGGTTCCACGTCAGGAGCTTGCCCGCAGTCTGAAGGCGCGTGCCGTACTTCTCCCGGGGGTGACCACACAGTTGCAGGTTGAGAAGTCTGGTCAGTCCAGTTCTTGGCTTTATGCGGGTGGCCTTGAGGCATACCTGTTGGAGTCCATTGGCGAGACCGCTTTGCTTGTTCCGATGTGGTCTCACGAGGGCTATGTTGGTGCCGATGATGAGACCTTTGCTCAGGGCGAGGGCGCTCAATGGGTCCTTGCCTTTACGCAAGAGGGCTCTGTGCTTCGCGAGTCCTTTGTGAATCTCATTCCTACACCCGCAGGCGGAACGCACGAGGCCGGTTTACGCGACGGCCTTTTTTCTGCGGTCAAGGCCTTCGCTGAGCAGCAGGGACTCATTCCCAAGGGAGTCAAGCTTCTTCCCGAAGATGTATTTAGTCGCTGTTCTTTTGTTCTTTCAGCAAAGGTACTTGACCCACAGTTTCAGGGTCAGACAAAAGAGAAGTTAACCAGTCGTGACGCGTTAAGGCTTGTAGCTAATCAGGCTCGGGGCCCCTTCGAGATCTGGCTTAACCGTGACCTTGATATTGGGCGGCGTATTGCAGATCTCGCCATTCGTGCGGCCCAGTCTCGGCAGAAGGCCGCCTCAAAGGTTGAAAAGCGCAAGAGCTCAGGCGTGGCCGTTCTTCCAGGTAAGCTCACCGATTGCGAGTCCACGGACATTACGCGAAATGAGCTCTTCCTGGTTGAGGGCGACTCGGCAGGAGGTTCTGCCAAGATGGGTCGCGACAAAAACTTTCAGGCCATTCTTCCTTTACGTGGGAAAGTTCTAAATACATGGGAGGCGGAGAAAGATCGACTCTTTGCGAATGCCGAGGTGCACGATATTGCTGTCGCACTCGGCATCGATCCCCACAATGAGCATGATGCACCGGACTTTTCAAGCCTTCGGTATGGAAAGGTTTGTATTCTTTCCGACGCGGATGTTGATGGCTCACATATTCAGGTGCTTTTGTTAACGCTTTTCTTTCGACACTTCCCTAAACTTATCGAGGCGGGCCATGTTTACGTCGCTCAGCCACCGCTGTTTCGGGTAGATGTTCAGGCTAGATTGAAACGGCCCGCACGAAAGATTTATGCCCTTGACGAAGGCGAGCTTACCCATATTCTTGATAAGCTTCGGCAGGAAGGTCTGCGAGAGTCGTCCTGGTCGATCTCTCGGTTCAAAGGCCTCGGAGAGATGAGTGCCGAGCAGCTTTGGGAGACGACTTTAAATCCCGATACTCGACGCCTTCTTCCCGTCCAGCTTGGTTCTGTAAGCCGTAATGACACCTTGGCTCGTTTTAACTTGCTTATGGGCCGTGGCGAGTCTTCGGCTCGACGCAGCTGGCTTGAAGAAAAGGGTCACCAAGTCGAGGCAGACATATGACAAACACTTCAGGTAGGAATGGCTCAAAAGGTTCGGTAGGGTCGGGCGATGATCGCTCGCTGGATCTTTTTCAACACGAACCATCCCCCGAGACAACAGAGCCGCCGGAGTTAGCTGAAATCTCTCTTGCCGACTTCGCCGAACGGGCCTATCTGGACTATGCCGTATCGGTTGTAAAGGGCCGTGCGATTCCCGACCTTTGCGATGGGATGAAGCCTGTTCAAAGACGCATTCTTTTCGCAATGGATCAGATGGGTCTTGGCAATTCGGCCAAACCGGTTAAGTCTGCACGTGTTGTCGGTGACGTTTTGGGTAAATACCATCCGCACGGGGATCAGTCGGCTTACGATGCTTTAGTCAGACTCGCTCAAGACTTTAGTATGCGATATCCCCTCATCGATGGACAGGGTAACTTTGGCTCGCGCGATGGCGATGGCGCGGCAGCCATGCGTTATACCGAGGCAAGACTAACTGCTTTTTCCGAGCTTCTTTTATCGGAAATTGATGAAGGTACAGTTGACTTCGGGCCGAACTACGATGGCTCTTTTAAAGAGCCTCTGCGTCTTCCTGCCCGCCTACCGGTCTGCCTTCTTAACGGCTCTTCGGGGATTGCCGTGGGCATGGCAACGGAGATTCCGCCTCACAACCTCAGGGAGGTCTCGGCCGCCGTTCGCTTACTGCTCGATCAGACAACGGTCACAGACGATGAGCTATTGGCATGCATTGCAGGTCCGGATTTTCCTGGGGGTGGGCAAATAACCTCGTCCGCCGAGGAAATTCAGCAGGTCTATCGGCAGGGCCGAGGATCACTCAAACTTCGCGCTCGATGGGTCTTTGAAGATCTTGCTCGATCACAGTGGCAGCTTGTGATTACAGAGCTTCCGCACGGCGTCTCTTCCCAGCGCATTTTGGAAGAGATTGAAGAGCTGACTAATCCCAAAGTTAAGGCGGGCAAGAAGTCGCTGTCACCCGAGCAGCAACAGACTAGGCAGCTCATGCTTAGCTTTTGTGAGTCTGTAAGAGATGAGTCGGGCAAAGAAGCGGCGGTCCGATTGGTTTTTGAGCCAAAGACCTCGCGTATTGATCGTGATGAGTTTGCGCGGCTCCTACTTGCGCAGACTTCTCTAGAGACATCCTTCTCCACTAATCTGGTTGCAGTGGACACCCAGGGCCGCCCTCGGTCCTTATCTCTAACCGAGATGCTCAAGCAGTGGGTCGACTTTCGTCTTACCACTGTTCGTCGTCGCTCCGCTCATCGCCTCGAAATTGCTCAAAGGCGTATACACATCCTAGAGGGACGTGTCATTGCACTTGCCAGTATCGATGAGGTGATTGCCGTTATTCGTGAGTCGGATGAGCCAAAACCCGCGTTAATGGCGCAGTTTGGTCTGACGGACATCCAGGCTGAAGATATTCTTGAGCTTCGTCTTCGGCAACTTGCTCGCTTGGAGGCCGTCAAGATCGAAAAAGAGCTTAATGATCTTCGTGATCAGGCCGACAAGCTCCGACAGATTCTCGATAATGAACGCACCTTGCGAAAAACTGTTAGCAAAGAGATCGCGGAAGACACAAAGCGTTTTGGGGATGATCGACGCACCCTAGTTAAGGCCGAACTCAAGGCTACCGTGGAAATCCCGGTGGTTGACGATCCCGTGACCGTCGTTGTCTCTTTAAATGGCTGGGTGCGCTCGCGCCAGGGCCATGGCCATGATTCACAGGGTTTCTCCTTTAAAACGGGTGACAGCCTCTACGCTGCATTTGAATGTCGGACGACTGATCAACTGGTCGCTTTAAGTTCCACTGGAAGGGCCTACAGTGTGTCTGTTGCCTCTTTGCCAGGCTTTCGGGGGGACGGTCTGCCTTTGACATCGTTCTTTGAGCTTGATGCAGGCAGTGCCTTAACCCATTTCCTTGCAGCCCCAAGCCAGACCACGGTGATCTTGGCTAGCCGTCTGGGTTATGGATTCATGGCAAAGTTCGATGCACTTGTTGGGCGCAACCGCAGCGGTAAACAGTTCGTAAGCGTTGAGCAGGGAGATCGTCTTGCCGTATTTAAATCGATGGGTCCGCATGCTGGAGCAATAGCAGTTGTTACGGCCGCAAAGAGGCTTCTTGTATTTGGGCTTGATGAACTCAAAGAACTCGCTAGCGGCGGCCGGGGCGTTCAACTGGTTGACCTGGACGCAAAAGATGACTACGTTCTTGACGTAGATGTTATTTCAGATAAGGGTCTTGATATTATCGGGCAGGGAAGATCGGGCAAAAGCCAACGTACAACATTTAGTCGTCAAGCCCTGCTCGATTATGTGGCTCATCGAGGCCGAAAAGGCAAGAGACTCGATCTGAGAATGACCCTTGAACGCATCGAGCCCACGAATTACTCACTGGGCTTCAAGCCCAAGGACTCTTTTTAGTTGACGTCCGTATTAAGAACAACTGGGGCCTAACGTGTTTCACTTTTTTTTGAAGTTAATGAACATAGTCTGGCGGGTTTTTAAGTTTTTTCTTGCCTCTATTGAAAGACTTGGTCGGTTTGCGGTAGGCCTTCTGGTTTTGCCTTTTTTGGTTGCTGGCCTTGTTTTTTTGGTTTCAGGCTTTTTTGCAAATCTCGACAAACCATCATCAGGACTTTCCTCTTCGCAGGTGGCCCAGGAAAATGTTCTGCTTCTTGAACTCAATGGCCGTTTGGTTGAGCAGTCGGGTTATCCAAGGGGCCTGCTTTTGCCACGACAGCTTCTGAAAGAAGAGTCGCAGGACATACAGCTTCGGGATATTGTTCGCCTGACAGACGCTGTGGTGAAAGATCCCCGCGTGGACGACATCGTTCTTGATTTATCTGGTTTTCAGGGTGGTAGCCTAGCTGCTTTACGTCAGGTGGGCAGGCAGTTGCAGAGACTTAAGGACGCGGGCAAAACCGTTATTGCCTGGGGTTTGTACTTTGGTCAGGCCCAATACTACTTGGCAGCGCACGCCTCCAAGGTTTATCTGCACCCTAAAGGAATACTTGCGCTCGAAGGTATTGGTCAGCGGCATTTCTATTTTGGCGCAGCACTGACTCGTCTTGGTATTGAGCCAAATCTTATTCGCGCGGGAGACTACAAAGACGCGGGAGAGCCGTTTGTACGTTCGAACGCATCGAAAGAGAGCTTCGCCGCAAACCAGCGCCTGCTTGATGATCTCTGGCGGGTTTTTTCCTCGGACATCGCAAGAGTTCGTGGCCTTGAACCACAGCGGCTAGACGAATTCATTAATAATCTTCCAAGACCTTCAGATGGCCAATTATTTAACCCTGCGCAATACGCGCTTCAGGCTGGGCTTGTGGATGGGCTACTTGCCCCCGATGAGTTTGAAGCCGAGCTCGAGAAGACCAACCGGGTTGATGACGATCTTCAAGAGGTCGTTCAGATTCACTGGCTTGATTATCTCAACCTTCAGCCAGAGCCCCACTTTGAACAGGGGGTTGCAATCATCGTTGCCCAAGGTGCTATTTTTGACGGGGAAGAGGCGGTTGATGGTGTGGGAGGGCTGTCAACGGTGGCCCTTATTCGGGAGGCCCGCCGAAAGTCGGGCGTGAAGGCTCTTGTTGTTCGTATTGACTCGCCTGGAGGCAGTGTGGTGGGCTCCGAGCTCATTCGCCGTGAAATTGAGGTCACCCGTCAAATGGGAATACCTGTTGTGGTATCGATGGGAGGGATGGCCGCCTCGGGCGGATACTGGATTGCCTCAGGCGCCGACGCTATTGTTGCCGACGAATCGACGATAACTGGCTCCATAGGTGTTTTCGCGTTCTTCCCAACGGCAGATAAGGCGCTTTCGAAGCTTGACATCAATAGCGATGGGTACACAACGCACTGGCTACGCGGGGCCTATGATCCCCGCAGGCCCCTGAACCCACGGCTTAAGAGCATCCTACAGGCCTCTGTTAATCAAACGTATGACGATTTTATAAGCCAGGTTGCCCTTTCAAGGAGGCTTTCAAAGGAGCGTGTTGATCAGCTAGCTCAGGGACAGGTCTGGACGGGTGGGCAGGCCCATCAGCGTGGATTGGTTGATCAGTTGGGAGGCCTTGATGCCTCTGTGCAGCTTGCTGCAGAGCGGGCAGGCCTGGACGGGGATTTTGATTACGTCTATGTTGAGCCCTCCCAGCCTGTCTGGTCGGCCCTGCTCTCGGAAGTCCTAAGGTCTGTGAGGGCTGAGGTTCTCGATGCAACTGGCTGGAAGGCTTTGCAGCAGATCTTGAATATCAAGGCGTCTGATTTTCGCTGGCTCTCGGGGCTTGCCGATGGGCCAGTGAGTCCCGCTCGCGCCGTGCAGGCGCATTGCCTGTGCTCGGCTGATCTGTTTTAACCAGCGGTTCTCGCCAAGGGGTGAGACTTTTTGTGCAGCTGGACTTGAAAACCTGGGTCCTCATCCCCACATAACTCCCATAGGTTTTTTTGTATTTTTAAGGAGATCTGTTCGTCATGTCCAAAGAGACCATGAGCTTTCAAACAGAGGTGAAGCAGTTGCTTCATCTTATGATTCACTCCCTCTACAGCAACCGAGACATTTTTCTTAGAGAGCTTGTCTCGAATGCCTCTGATGCCTGCGATAAGTTACGTCTTGAGGCGCTCTCGAACGAAAAACTCTTCGAGGAGGACCCAGAGCTTAAAATTACCGTGGGTTTTGATGCCAAGGCTCGAACGGTCACGGTTGCGGATAACGGCATTGGCATGAGCCGAGATGAGGTCATTGCAAACCTTGGAACCATTGCGAGGTCAGGCACCAAGGAGTTCTTCGGAAAACTATCGGGTGACTCCGCGAAAGACTCTGCGCTTATTGGTCAGTTTGGAGTTGGTTTTTATTCGTCCTTCATCGTGGCAGACAAGGTAACCGTTGTAACACGACGTGCCGGGCTTAAGGCAGATCAGGGGGTGCTCTGGGAGTCGGATGGTACGGGTGACTTCAGCATTGAGTCTGTTGAGCGTAAGGAGCGTGGTACCGAAATAACCCTCCATCTTCGTAAGCCAGAGGGGGAAGGAGAGGATGCAAAGTCACACGACGATCTTCTTTCGCACTGGAAACTGAAAGAGATTCTGAAACGCTACTCCGATCACATCGGCCTTCCCATTTGTATGAAAAAGCGAGAATGGGACGAAAAGAAAAAGGAGTATGCAGAGACGAACGAATGGGAGACTGTGAACCAAGCGTCAGCCTTGTGGACACGGTCTAAGTCCGACGTGACCGAGGAACAGTACAAAGAGTTTTACAAGAGTCTTGCCCATGGTCTTGAAGATCCCTTGGCCTACACCCACAACCGGGTCGAGGGACGTACCGAGTACACCCAACTTCTTTATATCCCCTCGAAGGCCCCCTTCGATCTCTACGACCGACAGAGCCGGCACGGCCTTAAGCTATACATCAAGCGCGTCTTCATCATGGACGATGCCGAGCAGTTACTTCCCAACTATCTGCGATTTGTACAGGGTGTGGTCGACTCGTCTGATCTGCCTTTGAATGTCTCTCGAGAAATACTTCAAGAAAGTCGAGACGTACGAGCCATTCGGGAGGGCTGCGCGAAACGTGTTCTCGGCCTTCTTGAGGATATGGTAGCCAATCAGCACGATGACTACAAGACCTTCTGGAAAGAGTTTGGTCAGTGCCTTAAAGAGGGTTTTGGTGAAGACTTTGCAAACAAGGATCGTCTTGCCAAGCTAGCGCGCTTTGTCTCAACGCAATCCGAAGGCGATGAGCCAGATGTCTGTCTTGAAGCCTACGTTAACCGAATGAAAGAGGGCCAAGACAAGATCTATGTCATCACGGCCGATGGCCTTGCTGCGGCCCGGAACAGCCCACACCTTGAAATATTCAAGAAAAAGGGCATCGAGGTTCTTTTACTGACCGATCGCATCGATGAGTGGGTCCTTAACTTCCTTACTGAGTTCGATGGAAAATCAGTCCAGTCCGTTGCCAAGGGTAGCCTAGACCTATCGAATGTTAAGGACGCCTCTGCAGAGGCGGATACCAAGAAAGATGAAAAGGCTCGTGAAGAAGATCAACGTGTCGCCAAGCCTGCGGTCGAGAAGGCGGCCAAAGTTCTGGGCGAAAAAGTTAAAGAGGTTCGATTAAGTGAGCGTCTAACCGATTCCGCGTGTTGTCTCGTATCAGACGACCATGACGTGAGTGGTCATCTTGAGCGTCTGCTTAAGGCGGCAGGTCAAAAGGCCCCTGAGCGGCGACCCATTCTTGAACTTAACCCAGGCCATCCAATTGTGAAGGCTCTTGTAGCGGAGTCCGATGCAGGGGGTGGGCAGATTGTTGGGGCCGACGGCAATCAGGTCTCCGATGGCGTTACCGAGACGTTTTCTGACCTTGTCTGGCTCCTGCATGACCAGGCGCTTCTTTCGGAAGGTGGGCAACCCGAAAACCCAACCGCCTTTGTTGGCCGATTGAATCGGTTCTTACTTAAGGGGCTTGATTCGGGGCAGGGTTAGGCTGTCTTTGGTACACTCTCCGACAACTTGTTACACGCTGGCCCGGAGTCAAACGTTGTTTCCGGGGTAGAAGCGGTCGGTTAGGTAGAAGAGAGTAGCGTGTCGTCGTTGAGGCGGTGGCAGGCGACCTAACGGGCCCAGTCATTAGGGGGTCATTTATGGGTTTTCAGAAGGTCGTTATTCGCTCTTTTCTGGGCGCGCTGCTTGGAGTGACTGCAGCTTCTTACGCATTAGCCGATGTTAAAGGCAACGCCGAGGCTGGTGCCAAGAAAAACTCGATGTGTATTGGTTGTCACGGTATTCCTGAGTACAAAACTGCTTACCCTGTGCTCTATCGAGTCCCCAAAATCGCTGGCCAAAACATTGATTACATTGTTTCCGCGCTCAACGCCTATAAGTCGGGCGAACGAAATCACCCCAGTATGGTGGCAGTTGCAAAAACACTTACTGACCAGGACATTGCAGACCTTGCCGCGTTTTACTCGGTTGGTTCAAGGTAATTCGTTTAATTATTCAGGAGTCTTAAGGTGATAACGAAATTGGAATTGGTTGGCAAGGCTTTGAATGTGGTCGCTATGGTTATCGCTAGCGTTACGATTGTTACGTCGAGCGCTGTCGCCGGAAATGCCAGTCTGGGTAAGGAAAAGGCGGGTCAGGTTTGCGCCGCCTGTCACGGGGTTGATGGGGTAAAGGTCGTCGCCCCGGCGTATCCTATGCTTGCGGGTCAGTATGAAGACTACCTCGTACGTGCGTTAAGTGATTACAAGTCAGGCGCACGAAAAAACGTGATTATGGCGGGTATGGCAGCAGCCCTTACTAAGGATGACATCGCTAATATTGCAGCCTATTACGCATCTCTTCCTGGCCCTATAACCCATATCAAGCGATAGGTACGTACATACTCTTATCAGGCTCGATGTTGTCCTTTCTATGCCTGTGATGGCGTTTGGTTGATAAGAGACCTAACTTGTTTTGTGTAGCTGAGCATGCTTACTTCCCTTCCCAGTAGAGTCAGAATTTGACCTTGCTGATTGGAGAGTTTTGTTCCCTCAAACGAAGTCTTGAGATCGCCCGCACGATCCAGATTGTTCCAGTGAGACTTCGGGCTATTGGTATGTCAAGCCCAGTGTAGCGGTAGAGCGGTTTTATACTTTACCTGCTTGAGTGCAAAGCTTGAGCGGATCTTTTCTACGCTTGAAATCGGCGTAAGTTCTTCGAGGATAAATTTTTCAAGTGCGGGCATGTCGGGCACTGTTACTCGAATTAAGTAGTCAGAGTCTCCGGTCATTAGGTAGCACTCCATTACTTCAGAGTGATTCTGAATTCTCTCCTCGAAGTCAGCTAAGGCCTGCCTGCTTTGGGCCTTTAAGCTGATATTGATAAACACGTTCAGGTTGAGGCCAACGGCTTGAGAACTGAGCAGACAGACCGTGTTCTGGATTACTCCTCGTTGCTTGAGTTGTTTGACACGTACCAGGCATGGTGACGGCGATAAGTTGACCCGTTTCGCTAGTTCGACGTTTGTTAGGTTGCCATCGGCCTGAAGGGTCTCGAGAATTTTTAAGTCAACCCGATCAATAGTTGAAGTATATTTCATGCTGTAAAAAGTCGTGTTTAAGGCATAAATTGCTGTGTTAGTGGCCTTTTTACCATAGATTCGACAACACATTTTGAGGGAACCTGCCTATTGTTTGGCCTATGTATAACGATATCGATATGCAGGAAACGCAAGAGTGGTGCGATGCTCTTGCCAGCCTCGTCACTCGGGCTGGTCCGGATCGGGCTCGCTTCATCCTCGATGAGCTAAATAGCCATGCCAATCGGCTTCGATTGGCATGGAGACCGTTGGCGGTTACGCCCTACGTAAATACGGTTGGGGTGGAACAGCAACCGGTGTTTCCTGGGGATCTTGATCTGGAACAGGAATTGGCTAGCCTAATGCGTTGGAATTCCTTGGCCATGGTAGTTCGAGCGAATCGCTTGACGGGCGAGTTGGGAGGGCATATCGCCAGTTATGCGAGTGCTGCCGACTTATTCGAAGTCGGCTTTAACCATTTCTGGCGGGGGGGGCGTCTAGGCGATTTGGTTTTTATGCAAGCCCACAGTGCGCCCGGTGTCTACGCAAGAGCCTATTTAGAGGGCCGTTTGACTGAACATGATTTAACGTTTTACCGACGCGAACTAGCTGCGCGAAAAGCAGTCTCTCTGGGTATAGCCCCTCAGGGGACTAGGGGCCTGTCGAGCTACCCACACCCTCATCTCATGCCGGACTTCTGGCAATTTCCAACTGCTTCCATGGGCTTGGGACCTGTCCAATCGATTTATCAAGCCCGCTTTATGAGGTATCTCACAGATCGCGGTCAGCATGACTGCAGTGGCCGTCGCGTCTGGGGGGTCTTCGGTGACGGTGAGATGGATGAGCCAGAGAGTACAAGTGCACTCACCTTAGCCGCACGTGAGGGACTTGACAACCTAATCTGGGTGATTAATTGCAATTTACAGCGACTTGATGGACCGGTTCGCGGCAATGGGCGAATTATTGATGAGTTAGAGACTTTGTTTGTTGGGGCCGGCTGGCGGGTGATCAAGCTTATCTGGGGTAGTGACTGGGATGGACTCTTTGCCCGTGATTCGTCTGGGGTGCTGGCGCAGGCGCTCGGAAGAACAGTGGATGGTCAGATGCAGACATTTGCAGCGAAAGATGGGAGATTTAATAAAGAGGCCTTCTTTGGCCAAGATCCGAGCCTAGCGTCTTTGGTACAGGGTATGAGTGATGAGCAGATCGATGGACTCAAGCGGGGCGGACATGACATGGTCAAGATTTATGCAGCATATGCTGCTGCTACGCAGAGAGTCGGTCAGCCAACAGTGGTTCTTGCCCACACCAAGAAAGGCTATGGAATGGGCCAGGCGGGGCAGGGCCGCATGACTACACACAGCAATAAAAAGTTAGAAGATGAGGATCTTTTGGCTTTTCGAGATCGATTTCGATTGCCCTTGTCAGATAAACAGGTGTTGGATTTGGCGTTTTTTAAGCCCGCGTCAGATAGTCCTCAGCTTCGATATCTTCGCGAGCGACGGGAGATGCTCGGGGGAAATCTCCCTAAGCGTTATACAGAGGCGCCTCTTGTCACGGTCCCGGCCATAGACTCTCATTCTCGATTTGCCTTGCGGGCCGGCGGAAAAGAGATGAGTACAACGATGGCATTTGTAAGGCAATTGGGTGCGTTACTTAAAGATTCAGATCTTGGGCCCAGGATAGTGCCAATCGTAGCCGATGAGGCTAGAACTTTTGGTATGGCTAATCTGTTCAAGCAAGTTGGAATCTACTCTCGCGTTGGGCAACAATATTCGCCCGAGGACACGGGCTCGGTTCTGAGTTATCGGGAAGCCGAGGATGGACAGATTTTAGAAGAAGGCATTAGTGAAGCGGGAGCGATTTCGAGTTGGATCGCTGCAGCAACTAGCTATGCTGTACATGGTGAGCCGATGGTTCCGTTCTATATTTTTTACTCAATCTTCGGGTTTCAACGGATTGGAGATTTGATTTGGGCTGCAGCAGACCAGAATCCAAGAGGTTTCCTATTGGGGGCAACGTCTGGTAAAACAACATTGGCGGGTGAGGGGCTTCAGCATCAAGATGGAACTAGCCTTATGTGGGCATCGACGGTTCCTAATTGCCGATCTTATGATCCAGCGTTTGCAGGCGAGTTGGCTGTCATAATCCAACATGGATTGCAGGAGATGTTAAGAGATCAGCGCGATGTCTTCTACTACATCACAGTGACAAATGCTAACTATCAGCAGCCCAGTTTCGATATAGCTAACGCGTCCTCAGTTATTAACGGCGGGTACTTGTTGAAGGTTGGCGGCGACGGTGAGCCCTGTACGCTTTTCGCCTCGGGTGCGATGATGAAAGAAGCTCTTCAGGCTTTTGATCAGTTGGTTGAAATGGGTCGACGAGTTTACCTGTACAGTATTACAAGCTATTGTGAGCTAGCCCGTCAGGCAAAGACTCATACCGACTCTTTTCTTAATGATCTTCTTAGTCACAGTCAGGGGACAATCGTTGTAGTAAGTGACTGGGTGCGCGCTGTTCCCGAGATGGTTAGGGCCTTTCTACCACCAGATCGCGAGATGAAGGTGCTAGCGACTGATGGTTTCGGTTGCAGTGACACGCGGGCAGCCTTACGAGAGTACTTTGGGGTCGACAGTCATTCAATCGTTGAGGCTGTGCTAACTTGCATGAAACCAGGCTCGTATCAATGACGCGACCTTTTGGCAATGTAGGTTGGAGTCTCGTTAATGATAAAAAAGTCAATGCTTAAAATCTTTTTTGTCTAGGCTCTGTGTATCCTTAACTAGCGTTGGGTGGGTAATATTGGCGCTAACTTAATTGATCAAAAAGCGCTCTAGGGGTTTGTTACGAAAACGGAAGGAGTTATCAGCATGCAGTTAAGTGAGGCACAGATACAGCAGTTCGAAGATCAGGGCTATTTGTTTTTCCCCGGACTCTTTGCACCAGAAGAAGTCTCGACTCTTACAGATGCAGTACCCGATCTATACGCCAGACGGGAGGCCTTTAACGTCCGTGAAAAAGGCTCGGATGCCGTTCGCACTAATTTTGCAGCGCATTTGTATAGCGAGCCTTTCGCCCGACTTGCTAGGCATCCTCGTATGGTTAAACCTATCGAACAGATTTTAAATGAGAAGCTCTATATGCATCAGTTTAAGATCAATGGAAAGATGGCATTTGAGGGAGACGTCTGGCAGTGGCACCAAGACTACGGTACCTGGCTGAATGATGATCTGATGCCTGAGCCACGAGCCATGAACGTGGCGATCTTTCTAGATGAGGTTAATGAGTTCAATGGGCCGCTCATGTTTATACCGGGTAGTCACAAAAAGGGTGTGCTCGAGGCAGGTCACGATTTAACAACGACAAGTTACCCGTTGTGGACCATCAATGACGATGTGATCAGGCAGTTAGTGCAAAGAGCGGGGGGCAGTCAAGGGGGCATCATCAGTCCCAAAGGCCCTGCTGGTTCAATGATTCTGTTTCATGGCTGCTTAGTTCACGCTTCTAGTAGCAACCTCTCGCCGTGGAACCGAGTCAGTGTTTACCTTAGCTTGTGTGCGGTGAGTAATCATATTCGTCGTTACAAGCGTCCCGAGTACATTGCTCACCGTGATTTTTCGCCAATCACTTGTTTGTCCGATGACTGCTTGCTCTCTGGCCCTGAGGTTGATCTGCCTTGGGCTGAGGGTATGCCACCTTCGGCCATCGAAACTTCGCTGGAAGTTCTTGCGGCGTAACCCAGGCAGCCAAAAATTATTAATCGTCAACAGAAAGTCAGAATATGAGTCTGCACCGCAAGTTATTGGCTCGTCAGGCCGATGGTAATCCTGTTCGTGTCGGTCTAATTGGGGCCGGCAAATTCGGTTCAATGTACTTGTCACAAATCCCTCGAACCCCAGGGGTCCATTTAGTTGGAATTGCTGACTTATCACCGAATGCCGCCCAAACGAATCTCTCTCGGGTAGGTTGGCCTAGAGACAAAGTGATCGCAAAAAATCTTGATGAGGCGATTGCTCAGGGTACAACCCACATCACGGACGACTGGGAACGATTGGTGAAGCATCCAAAGATCGACTTAATTGTTGAATGCACGGGACACCCTATCGCTGCGGTCGACCATATCTTGGGCGCCTTCAACGAGGGCAAGCATGTGGTTAATGTGACTGTTGAAGCTGATGCGTTTTGCGGACCTCTTTTAGCGCGGCGCGCCCAGCTTGCTGGCGTGGTTTATTCCTTGGCTTTTGGTGATCAGCCTGCTCTCATCTGTGATTTGGTGGACTGGGCTCGAACCTGCGGATTCCCGGTTGTAGCAGCAGGGCGGGGGCATAAGTGGCTGCCCCACTTTTCGCAGTCTACCCCCGACACCGTCTGGGATAATTATGGGCTAACCCCAGAGCAGGCCCTTCGTGGTGGCCTGAACCCCAAGATGTTCAATAGTTTCCTTGATGGCTCTAAGCCTTCAATTGAGTCGACTGCTGTTGCTAATGCCTGTAACTTGGATGTTCCCAGTGATGGACTTCTTTATCCACCTGCCAGTATCGCCGACATCCCTTACGTCACCCGTCCTCGCTCGGAAGGCGGTCATTTGGAGAAGAAAGGGATGGTCGAAGTGATTTCATCGTTAGAAACCGATGGACGTACGATTCCTTATGAGATACGCATGGGCGTCTGGGTCACTGTCGAAGCCGAGACTGAGTATATTAAAAATTGCTTTGAGGAGTACAACGCTCATACTGATTCGACGGGCCGATTTTTTACGCTCTATAAGCGTTGGCATTTGATCGGACTTGAGGTGGGAATGTCTGTCGCGAGCGTTGCTCTTCGAGGCGAACCCACAGGTACAGCGGAGTTCTGGAAGGCGGATGTGGTTGCCACTGCTAAGCGAGATCTTAAGGTCGGGGAGGTTTTGGATGGTGAGGGAGGTTATACAGTTTGGGGGAAATTACAGCCCTCTGAGAAATCACGTGCCATGAAGGGACTGCCGTTGGGTCTGGCTCATGGCATCAAAGTGAGGCGTCCTATAAACGCAGGCCAGTCGCTGACGTGGGATGACGTAGAGCGTATGCCATCCAAGGCGTTGGCTTTGCGAGATGAGATGCTCAAGATGTTTGCATAGTCTGAGCTATTTGCTCTGGACCTGCATCTCGCTTGATCGGCTTTTGTTTGAATATTTTTGGCAGCGCGAGAAGTAATTAGTTGAGGACCGATCTAGCCGCCAATGTAGCTCATCTCAACTTTGGTGCGCTCCTGGCCAGGCGCTTCAATAAGAGACTGACGTAGTTCCGAATAACGATCTCTGCGTTGAAGCCAGATGTCTTGAACGATTGACGTGAGCTCTTCTTCGGTTGTGGAAGACCGCAATACTGCTCGTAAATCGGTTCCAGTGTTTGCAAATAGGCACGTGTAAAAGAGCCCTTCAGACGAAATGCGCGCTCTTGAGCATTCCGAGCAAAAAGGCCGTGTAATGGAGGCAATAACACCAAACTCAACAGAGCTGTCCTCATAGACGAATCGCTCCGCCACGTCGTGTTTTTTTGCCCGGTCGACAGGTCGAAACGAGAATTGGGTTCTTAGCCTTTCAAGAATGTCGTTTGCTGACACGACCTGATCGAGTCGCCATTGATTGGCATTCCCGACATCCATAAACTCAATGAATCGTAGTGTGTCGCCTGTCTCTCGAAAGGCACTGGCCATCGGCAGAATCTGGTGGTCGTTTACACCTTTTTGAACCACCATGTTGACTTTGACCTCAAGTCCGAGCGCTCTTGCAGCAGCGACGCCCTTAAGGACTTGTTTCGGCTCGCCAGTCTCGACCCCAGCAAGGTCTCTGAATAGTTCAGGCTCAAGAGCATCAAGGCTTACAGTGACACGCTGAAGGCCAGCAGCCTTTAGACTTGCAGCCTTTTGTTCAAGGAGTATGCCGTTAGTAGTTAGCGCAATTTCCAAGGGAAGGCCTTGCGGCGTCCTCAATTGGGCGAGACGCGCAATCACGTCCTCAACAGACTTACGTAACAGGGGTTCTCCGCCAGTGATTCGTAATTTACGAACACCCAAAGGAACAAAGGCCTTAACAAGCCGCTCAATTTCCTCAAAACTTAGAAGTGATTCGCGCGATAAGAACGTGTAGTCTTTATTGAAGACCTCTTTAGGCATGCAATAACCGCAACGCAGGTTACACTGATCGATGACGGAAATACGTAGGTCGGTAATAGGCCTTGCAAGCTGGTCTAAAACAGGACCACCTTTCGGCATGGATTTATGCCCAGGTTGAGAGGCCTTGCGTATCTCAAAAGACGAGGCAAGGATTGGAATTACGCGATGACCATCACTCATGATTCCTAGTTTCTACCATGAATAACTCTTCGGGAGCTGATAAGGTTTCACTGCGGCGGGGTTTTCTACCGAAAATAGGTGGCGTGATTGGGGCTGAGTGATCCGTGGGGGTTTTTGAGGGGTCTGTCTGAACCCATTCCAGCCCAGCGGCTTGAAGCTTATTAGATAAATCAACATGGTTGAAAGATTCAGCCGTTGCAACAGACTCCGCGGGCGGACTGCTGGGGACTGTTTGATGACTGGATGAGGATGATTGAACTGGAGTTTGTTCAGGAACTACGATTTTGGCAGGGTTAGTCTCAAGCATTACTGGTGCAGGAGGTGCACTAGCAGTTTTAATACTAGGAAGAGCGTCAGGCATTGCAGCAGCGGGCACTAGATCTTGTGTTACAGCAGGTGTAACAGGCTCGGAGGCTTCAATGGCCGGGGTAGAAGATTCGAACTCCGTCTGAGCAGCCTGATCATTTGTGGCAATTAGCTCGTCGGACTCCGAGTGGCTGGACCGCTCGGAGGGCCCACGGCGCCGCCGCCGCCGTGGCTTATCGCCGGCAGTCGTATTAACAGCTTGTGGAGCCTCGAGGTTTTCAGCGGTGGCTAGGCCTTCTACAGCGCCCGAATTTACGATGATCTCGCTTAACTCTTGTGGGTCTTTGGAGTCCTTCGATTCACGCGGTTCTCTTGCCTCACGAGGCTGTCTGGAGCGTGATTCACGCCCCTCTCGAGGTTCACGGCCTTCCTTAGATTCCCTTGATGAACGGCCTTCCTGACCGTCGCGCGATGCGCCGCCGCTAGTCTTTGCGTCTTTACCTTCCCCGCGACCGGATTGTCTGCGGCCATCGCGTCGATTGTCTGATGAGCGTTCGCGTCGGTTCGACCCAGTCTCCTCGCCGGCTGATCCTGCCGACCAATTTCTACGGTCGTCGCCTCGGCCGCCCGACCGGTTAGATCGACCACCGCGCCCTCTGGGCGAGGCTTTGCTGGGTTGCGGCGCCGGTGCCTCCGACTTGAATAGCCCGGAGAGCCAGGCGAAGAAGCCCGATTTCTTTTCGGACTTGCGGCCACCCGTAGAAATATTGGCTGGCATTGGGGTTGACGGGGCAATGCCTTTGACAACGGCCTCTTGACGAACTTTTTCTACGTTATCACCAGACTTCCCGGGAAGGCTTGCTTCAAGCTTGGGGCCGTCGGCCATGTCATAGCTTGCCTTGATGTCATCAAGACGCGTGTCGTCGTGGCGAAGTCGATCGAGATTGTAATTCGGGGTTTCCAGGTGCTTATTTGGAATAAGTACGATGGTGACCTTAAGACGAGCCTCAAGTTTGGCGATGTCTGTGCGTTTTTCATTAAGAAGGAAGCTGGCAACCTCTACCGGCACTTGAACATGCACGGCCGCTGTTCCTTCCTTCATGGCCTCTTCCTGAAGGATGCGAAGAATATGAAGGGCACTGGAGTCTACGTCACGAATAACACCGGTTCCGTTGCATCGAGGGCATGTGATGTGAGATCCCTCGTTCAGTGCAGGCCGTAACCGTTGACGAGAGAGCTCCATAAGGCCGAAGCGAGAGATCTTGCCCATTTGAACACGGGCTCGGTCATGGTGAAGGGCCTCGCGCAGACGCTGCTCCACATCACGCTGCGCCTTGTTTGACTCCATGTCAATGAAATCAATAACAATGAGGCCGCCCAGGTCGCGAAGTCGAAGCTGTCTTCCGACTTCGTCAGCGGCCTCTAGATTTGTTCGTAGTGCTGTCTCCTCAATGTCTGAGCCGCGCGTGGATCGGGCAGAGTTCACGTCCACCGCCACAAGGGCCTCGGTATGGTCAATGACCAATGCGCCGCCCGATGGCAGTTCAACCATACGAGAGTAGGCCGTCTCGATTTGATGTTCGACCTGGAAACGAGAAAAAAGCGGAATGTCATCTTTGTAACGCTTCACCCTTGGGGCAAGGTCGGGCATGACATGCAACATGAACTGCTGGGCCTGGTCGTAGATGTCGTCGGTGTCGACAAGAATCTCGCCGATATCCGGTTGAAAATAGTCGCGAATGGCTCGTATGACCAGACTTGATTCTTGATAAATGAGGTAAGCACCGGCCTGCAGGGCGCGGGCATCATCAACAGCTTTCCAGAGTTGCAACAGATAATTAAGGTCCCACTGCAACTCCCCAACCGACCTGCCAATTCCCGCGGTACGCGCGATAATGCTCATTCCAGAGGGGAGTTGAAGCTGATCCATAGCCTCTTTTAGCTCTTGTCTGTCTTCGCCCTCGATGCGACGAGAGACGCCACCACCACGGGGATTGTTGGGCATAAGAACAAGGTAACGGCCAGCAATCGAAATAAAGGTTGTAAGCGCAGCCCCCTTGTTGCCACGCTCCTCCTTCTCCACCTGGACTAGAAGTTCGGTGCCCTCTGAAATGGCGTCCTTAATACTGGCGCGGGGAAGGTCGACCCCTGGTTTGCAATATTCTTTGGCGATTTCCTTGAACGGCAGAAAGCCATGGCGCTCTTCACCGTAGTTCACGAAGCAGGCCTCTAAGCTTGGCTCGACTCGGGTTACGACACCCTTGTAGATATTGCTCTTTCTTTGCTCTCGTCCTGCGGTTTCAATATCGAGATCAACAAGGCGCTGGCCATCCACGATGGCAACACGCAACTCCTCAGAGTGCGTGGCGTTAAATAACATTCGTTTCATACAAAAAACTCCTTAGGGTCGTGCAGGCTGAGCACCCACACGGCTGTAACTTAGACGCGAGTTACAACGCTGGTCTGTGACGCAGGGGCCCTAGGAGAAGAAAGGTTGACGTGCCCTACCCACCCTTGGCCCTGATGGGGGGAAGGGGGAGGCGATGTGGGAGCAAAGGAATAGACATTCTGCTGCTCGAGGCAGGCGGTTAGTCGGTGAACTTCCAAAGAACCATCCATGTGATTCGTCAAATCTTTGAATCTCTTCAGGCCGCAAACGAGACAAGCAACACGTCGTTTACGGTCGACAATCTTTAACATGCCGACTCGTCGAGCGGGTAAAGGCTCGGAATTCGGCTCCGTAGGATCTAAGGCAGGCTCTTTAAGTTTTTTAACAAATTTCTAAGCTTTGCCAGCTATCCTTATGAAATTGTAACTTGAAAATCCATTTAGGCTTTTTATGGTGGGAATAAACCGACTTCAAGTCGAGGTTGAGTATGAGGGCCAAAGAGTAGACAATTTTCTCTTGCGGCACTTCAAGGGGGTACCTAAGACCCGCATCTATCGAATGCTTAGGACGGGCGAGGTGCGACTTGATGGTGCTCGGACTCGGCCTGAACAGCGATTAGTCGCGGGTCAGTGGCTCAGGCTGCCCCCCGTTCGTATTCCAGAACCGAAGCAAATCGATTTACAGGAAAAACTCTGGTCGGCACGGGTTCTGGTCGATAAAATTGAGCGACTCTACGAAGCCAACGGGCTTCTTGCAGTCAATAAGCCGGTGGGGCTTGCCGTCCACGGAGGTAGTGGGATCTCTCTTGGCCTTGTTGAGGCTTTTCGCGCCAGTGGCCATTGGGGCGCAAGTCTTGATCTTGTCCATCGGCTCGATCGTGAGACATCGGGCTTGCTCTTTCTAGCAACCAAGCGTTCAAGTTTATTGAACCTGCATCGGCAGATCCAGGCAGGCCGCTTCCGCAAACACTACCTTGCGCTTGTAATGGGGGGCTGGGAAAAATCGGGGCTGGTGAGCCTGCGTGACCCACTGGTTAAAGAGCTCCATCCCGGTGGGGAGCGATTCGTAAGGCTTGCCAATGAAGGCGAGCAGGGGCAGGCCGCCATGACTCAGGTGAAAGCTCTCTGCAGCTGGGAGCATTCGCAGTTTGGTCCTTTAAGCATGCTTGAATGCCAGCCTGTTACTGGTCGTACTCACCAAATTCGAGTTCACCTGGCATCCTTTGGCTTTCCCATCGTGGGCGATCCCAAGTACGGTGACGCGCAGTTTAATCAACGGGTGCAGGCTTTAACCCGCATCTCTCGCATGTTTCTTCATGCTTGGAAGGCCTCTTTCGATGCAGATAATTCTCGAGAGCGGGTAATTGCCGAGCCTGGAGCCGATTGGCAGAAAGGCCAGCAAAAGCTCGATTGCCCCTGGGCCCCAAGGCCTGCTGCGGAGGCAGTTGGCACTTCTTCAGCATCTCCCCTTACTCCCTAACCGTGGCCAATCCAATGAAACCGATATCACTTGTTGTCTTTGACTGGGACGGCACTGTTGTTGATTCCACAGTAACAATTGCCCAAGCCATTCAAAAGTCCTGCGAGGACCTCGGTCTTCAGGCGCCAAGCCTTGAGGCGTCGAAGTATGTGATTGGACTTGGCCTGCAAAGTGCGCTCGCTCATGTAGCTCCCGATTTACCCAAGGAGCGCATTCCAGAGCTCGTCGATCGGTTTCGTCATTACTACTTGGCTCGCGACCAGTTTCTTATACCCTTTGAGGGTGTGATCGAATTACTCACGTGGCTTTATCAGTCAGGGGTCCCTCTTGCTGTTGCAACAGGCAAGTCGCGAAAGGGTCTTGAACGCGCCCTTGACGCCACGGCCACGCGATCGTACTTCTCGGCGACGCGCTGCGCGGACGAATCGGACCCGAAGCCAAGTCCAACAATGGTCTACGAGCTCTGTGAGGAACTGGGGATCGATCCCACAAATACCCTCGTCGTTGGAGATACGAGTCACGATCTTGAGATGGCGGCCTCTGCGGGGGCAAGTGCAGTGGCCGTTAGCTATGGTGCGCATCCTCGGGAGCACCTGGAGGCCTTTAATCCCTTGGCCTGCCTTGCCTCGGTGCCCGAGCTCGATTTATGGCTTCGACAACGGCTCGATACCGGCGTTTCGAAGTAGCTTGGTGAGCGCGATAAGAGGAAGGCCAACTAAGGCTGTGGGGTCATCCGAGCGCATTTGAGAAATAAGCGTCACACCCAATGCTTCCGATTTAGCAGCCCCTGCACAGTCAAGCGGCTGCTCTCGATGAACATAGTTCGTAATGAGCTCATCGGTAAGTTGCTTGGTGTCAAGCCACTGAACAAGGGTAAGGACACATTCAAGGTTTGAGACGCCCTGCTCGTCTAGGACGCAGACAGCGGTCTCAAATAACGTTGCCTTGCCACGTTGAAACAAAAGCTGCTCAATAGCGGCCTCAGTGCTTCCCGGCTTACCCAAGAATCGCCCATCGCAGACTGCAACTTGATCGCTTCCAATAACAATACACCCAGGGTTCGACTGGGCTACTGCCTGGGCTTTCTCTCGGGCCAGAGCAGAGGCAAGTTCACGGCCATTTGAAGCCTTGAAACTTGTCTCGTCGACACCGGGAGACACGGTTTCAAACGAAAGACCAAGCCGGCCAAGAAGTTCTGCCCGATAGGGGCTGGTTGAAGCCAAGATAATTGGAGTCATCCCGGTATCATCTCACTCATGCAAAAACTCCCCGTGCTTGACCCTCACTCCGATGGACTATCACCCATTGCATTGGAGCGCCTGCAAGAGCAATTTTCCAATGGCGTAAGGGCGTCGGTCCTTGTTGATCAGGAACAACTGGGCCGTCTTCGTGAGTCCTCGATTCATCTTCTTGAGCCAATCTCAGTCATCTTTAACTTCAATGGAAAAGATCAGCTTGATCTTTTTTTCCGTGCTCGTGTAAGCGCGAACTGCACCCGATGTGCGGGCTTGGTGGAGCGTCATTTCGATCTCTTGCCCACTTTTTCACTTTTTCAGACCGCGGAGGAGGCGGATCGAGCCATGATGGCGGATCCTGATCTTGATGCCATTGCAACCGAGGACCTACGTTGCCTTGCTGAGGTCGTTGAAGACGAGATTCTTCTTGAGCTTGGCCACGGCCTTGTGCATGAGGATTGCCGTCCAAACCTTCATGCGCAACCGGAGGGCCCAAAACCGTTTCAAGACCTCGCTCAGCTTCTTTCTGTGAAAAAACGTCCCTAACCCGCTATACTTGTAGGATTTTCTGACTAAAATTGCTCACACAAACACGGGCACCAAGTTAGATATAAATTAGATTCTTGCGAATAATTGACGAAAACTTTACGAATTGAGATCTCGAAATGGCCGTTCAACAAAACAAAAAATCTCCTTCAAAGCGTGGCATGCACCGTGCACATGATTTTTTAACGGGCCCAGCCATTGCTGTGGAGCCAACCACAGGCGAGATCCATCGTCGACATCACATTAGCCCATCGGGTTTTTACAAGGGCAAGCGCGTTGTGCAGCCCGAGGTAGCAAGGGAAGCCGCCTCGGAATAGTTTGTGGGGCTTACGGTACCAGCCCCACGCGGGTCAGGCGCCACGCCGCTCTCCTGCCTTCTTGTTGACTTTCGTCGGCCTTCAACTCCGGCAAGCGCCCGATGACATCCCCCGTCTCACTTGCTGTGGATTGCATGGGGGGAGACCACGGATTACCGGTGACCTTAGCGGCTTGCCTAGATTTTCTTAGGCGCGATCCTCAAGCCAGCCTCATTTTGGTTGGTCGAGAGTTTGAAATTCAAGCATCACCCATTTTTCCCGACTTACAAAGAAGTTTAAGAATACAGATCGTTCACGCCCCCGAGCTTGTCGAGATGAGCGACCCCCCTGCGGTTGCCCTACGATCAAAACGCCAGTCATCGATGCGCCTTGCCTTTGAGCAGGTTAGGCTGGGTCACGCGAATGGTGCAGTCAGTGCAGGTAACACTGGGGCGCTTATGGCGATTTCACGAAACGTCTTGAAGACCATCGAGGGTATCGACCGGCCTGCCATCGCCACTTTTATTCCCAATCGAAGCGGTGCCTCAACGCTTATGCTCGATCTGGGGGCGAATGTTGATTGCTCTGCAGAGCATCTCGTGCAATTTGGTCTTATGGGGAATGCCCTTTCAATGGCTATGGGGGTCGAGCAGCCTCGGGTTGGCTTGCTTAACGTCGGCGAGGAAGTCATTAAGGGGAACGAACTTGTGAAGCAGGCTGCAGAGCAGCTTCGTCAAATGCCCATCCATTTCATTGGCAACGTAGAGGGCAATGATGTCTTTAAGGGCGTTGCCGATGTTGTGGTGTGTGACGGTTTTGTAGGTAATGTTGCACTTAAAACCTCCGAGGGTGTCGCTCAGATGCTGGGCGCGTTCTTAAAGGAAGAGTTTCGGCGCAGCATTTTGAGGCGACTCGCGGCGCTTATTGCCTCGCCCGTTCTCAAGGCCTTTGTCCGTCGAGTCGATCATCGTCGTTACAACGGGGCTGTTTTGCTTGGTCTACGCGGGGTGGTTGTTAAAAGCCACGGCTCGGCAGATGCCTACGGGTTTCGTTATGCACTCGATCGTGCAGCAGAAGCCTCCAGGCACCGCCTTGTAGAACGCATTTCCACTTCGCTTGCCGAGTGTTCAGGGCTCTCGAACAGTTAAGCGCACCGCGTTTACACTTCGGGCATGACCAGTCGCATCTATTCATCCGTCGTTGGTAGTGGGGGCCACTTGCCAGGTAGTCCTGTGTCAAATACGGCAATGGTCGATAAGTTGGCGGCGCTAGGGGTTGAAACCAGTGATGAATGGATTAAAGAGCGCACTGGCATTGAGCAGCGTCACTTTGCCAGCGAGGATCAAACAACCAGCGATCTCGCCTACCAGGCGTCTCTATTGGCTCTCCAAGATGCAAACCTTTCGCCCGACGCCATTGACCTCATTGTTTTGGCGACGTCCACCCCCGACATGGTTTTCCCTTCAACGGCCTGTCGTTTGCAACATAAGTTAGGCATACGGCAGTGTGCCGCCTTTGATGTTCAGGCGGTCTGCAGCGGCTTTGTGTATGCCCTGTCTACGGCCGACTTATTCATTCAGACGGGTCAGGCCAGAACGGCGCTAATTGTCGGTGCCGAGACGTTTTCACGTATTCTTGATTTCACCGACAGAGGTACTTGCGTTCTATTTGGTGATGGGGCAGGCGCCATGATTTTGCGGGCAAGCGATGCCCCGGGAATTCTTGCTCATAAGCTCTATGCGCGTGCTGAACACGAAAATATTCTTAACACCCCCGGTCAACTTGCCCACGGCAAAGTTTGCGGATCCCCATTTCTAACCATGGATGGTCAGGCCGTTTTCCGTTTGGCCGTCGAGGTTCTCGAGTCATCCGCGCGTGAGGTTTCCGATCTTGCAGGTATTGATATTCAGTCCATCGATTGGTTTATTCCGCACCAAGCGAATCGTCGCATCCTGGCCATGGTCGGCAAGCGGCTTCAAGTCCAAGAGTCTCGCCTTATTGCAACGGTTGGCCAGCATGCCAACACATCCGCCGCCTCGGTCCCATTGGCCTTTGATACGGCGCGCCGGGACGGTCGTCTTCAACCCGGCCAGACTTTAATGCTTCAGGGCGTTGGGGGAGGCTTTACCTGGGGAGCGGTCGCGCTCAAGCTCTAATTCATACCAATTCTTCAAAGGAAGGTTTCGAAGTCCTATGCGAATTGCTTTTCTTTTTCCTGGCCAAGGGTCACAAGCGGTGGGAATGCTCGATGGCTTTAAGGGCAATGCTATCGTTGACCAAGTCATACAAAATGCTTCAGCGGCAATTGGTCAAGATCTTGGAGGCCTCATTTCAAATGGCCCAATCGAGGAACTTAACTTAACTGTTAATACCCAACCGGTCATGCTTGCCAGCAGCCTAGCTTTTTTTCGTGTGTACGAGCGTGCGGGCGGTCCCGAGCCCGCTTGTTTTGCGGGGCATAGCCTGGGTGAGTACACGGCCTTGGTTGCTGCAGGTGCTCTTAAGTACAACGAGGCGGTTCAGCTTGTTCGGTTTAGGGCCCAGGCCATGCAGCAGGCTGTTCCTGCTGGCCTGGGATCAATGGCGGCCATTCTTGGCTTAGACGGCCAAAGGGTTGATTTGGTCTGTAAGAGCCTTTCAAGGCCGCAGGCAATCGTTGAGGCAGTGAACTTTAATTCCGACGATCAGACGGTTATTGCTGGGCATGCAGACGCTGTTGCTGGGGCCTGTGAGGAACTAAAGAAGGCGGGCGCAAAGCGCGCTTTAGCCCTATCTGTGTCGGCACCTTTCCACAGCAGCCTTTTAGAGCCCGCCGCGCGCAAACTTCGAGAGCGTCTTGGAATCGTCCCTTTTGCAACACCGGTTCGTCCTGTTTGGCACAACTTAACTGCTCAGCCCATGCAGCCGGGGGAGTCCTTCGCCGAGTTGTTAAGCCTTCAGGCCATGAGCCCGGTTCGTTGGGTTCAGACCATTCGAGGGCTTGTTGACGAAGGTGTCACGCATTTTGTGGAGTGCGGCCCGGGTAAGGTGCTAACAGGCCTTGTTAAAAAGTTAGCCCCCTCAACCCAGACCCTAGCAATTAACGATGAGCAGTCCCTTCAAAGCACTTTAGAAGGTTTGAATAACTCATGACAGATATCTCCCAAGATTCGCCTCGGGTTGCATTGGTCACAGGTGCAAGCCGCGGTATTGGCCGAGCCATCGCTCTTGCACTCGGGGAGCAGGGGCACCTTGTGATTGGAACGGCCACTTCGGCATCTGGCGCCCAAGCCATCGAACAGGCTTTGACTGCCATGCCGACTAGGGGTAGGGGAATTGCCCTTAATGTGAACGAGCCAGGCGTCTGTGAGGCCGCCGTTACTGAAATCGTAAAGCTCCACGGACGGCTCGACATTTTGGTGAACAATGCAGGAATAACCCGCGATAATCTTGCATTACGTATGAAAGACGAGGAATGGAGTGAGGTCATCGAAACCAACCTCACAGCAGCGTTTCGGCTTGACCGTGCCGTGCTTAAACCGATGATTAAGGCGCGCTGGGGCCGTATTATTCATATCACCTCAGTTGTCGGAACGAGCGGTAATCCGGGCCAAATGAATTATGCGGCGTCTAAGGCGGGCCTTGGTGGACTGAGTCGGTCTCTTGCGCGCGAGGTAGGGAGCAGGGGTATTACAGTGAATTGCATCGCCCCGGGCTTTATTCAAACCGATATGACGGACGCCTTGTCTCAGGACCAGGTGAAAGCGCTCGTAGATCAAATTCCTCTTCAACGCCTAGGAACACCCCTCGATATTGCCGCTTCTGTCGTCTTCTTGTGTTCTGAAGGGGCTTCTTACATTACGGGAACCACTTTGCATGTCAATGGCGGGATGGTGATGTCCTGATACAATCGCCTCGCTTAATTTGAAAATCCGTCAGGATTAAAAGGGAAAAACCATGGAAGACATTGAAAAGCGAGTTAAAGCAATTGTGTCGGAGCAGCTCGGCGTGAAGCTTGAAGACATTAAGAATGAGTCCAAGTTTGTTGATGACCTCGGTGCCGATTCTCTCGACACCGTAGAGCTTGTCATGGCGCTGGAAGATGCCTTTGAGTGCGAGATTCCCGACGAAGAGGCAGAGAAAATCACCACCGTCCAAGAGGCCATTGACTACGTCAACGCTAACCTCAAAAAATAGCCAGTTTTCGGCCCTCGGCGGCTGATTAAGATCAGGCCGCCCCATTTCATTTGAACGATGCAATCGAATAATCATCGCAGGCGGGTGGTGATTACCGGACTTGGCTGCGTAAGCCCGGTTGGTAATTCCGTAAACGCATCGTGGGACTCGATTCTGGCCGGTCGCTCGGGTATTGCAACCGTTACACGCTTTGATGCAACGGTTCTTCCTGTTCATTTTGCAGGTGAAGTAAAGGACTTCAATGTAGATTCTTACCTGCCCGCAAAAGAAGCGCGTCATATGGACACATTCATCCATTACGGCATTGCCGCGGGGTTGCAAGCCCTTGATGACAGTGGTCTTGAAATAACTGAGGCGAATGCCGAACGCATTGGGGTCATGGTGGGGTCCGGCATTGGCGGGCTTCCGCTTATTGAAGAAACGCACGCCGACTACACGGCCAAGGGTGCCCGTCGTATTTCACCATTTTTCGTTCCCGGTTCCATCATCAACATGATTTCAGGTCACCTGAGCATTCTTAGAGGACTGAAGGGCCCCAATCTTGCTGCCGTCACCGCGTGTACAACCGGGCTCCATAGCATTGGCCTTGCCGCCAGATTAATTCAAGCCGGTGATGCCGAAGTGATGGTCACCGGAGGAGCAGAGTCCACCATATCTCCGCTCGGAATTGGGGGTTTTGCAGCCGCACGTGCTTTGTCCACTCGAAACGAAGACCCCGCCACAGCCTCACGACCATGGGACAAAGACCGAGATGGCTTTGTTTTAGGTGAGGGCGCGGGCGTGATGGTGCTCGAAGAGTACGAGCATGCGAAGTCTCGTGGGGCTCAAATTTATGCAGAGCTTGCTGGCGTAGGATTTTCGGGCGATGCGTACCATATGACGGCACCGGACCAACAGGGTCCGAAACGTTGCATGCTGAATGCGATTCGAGATGCTGGGCTTAATGCCTCCGATGTGGGTTATGTGAATGCCCATGGCACTTCCACCCCACTTGGTGATAAAAACGAAACCGAGGCTATCAAGGCCGCATTTGGCGACCACGCACGCTCACTACGAATCTCATCAACCAAGTCAATGACTGGGCACCTTTTGGGTGGCGCCGGGGGGCTAGAGGCCGTGTTCACGGTTTTGGCTTTGCATCACCAGGTCTGTCCACCCACCATTAATATTTTCAATCAAGATCCTGAGTGTGACCTTGATTACTGTGCGAACGAGGCGAAGCTAGGGAGCTTTAAAGCCGCATTAAAAAATAACTTTGGATTTGGGGGAACGAACGGCTCACTGGTTTTCACCAGAGGCTAGGGCGAAGGTAGCGCCGGGTGACCGAAATTCCCTCTGACCTTGACCTGGTCCAGCGTGTAAAAAACGGGGACCGGGAGGCATTTAACCTTCTTATTCTTAAGTATCAGCGCAAAGTTAGCCGCCTTGTTGCTCGACTAGTGCGCAACCCTGACGAGGCCGATGATGTCGTTCAGGAGGCCTTTATTAAGGCTTACCGGGCCCTGCCACAGTTTCGTGGCGACAGCGCTTTCTACACCTGGCTATATCGAATTGCAGTCAATACGGCCAAAAACCACTTAGTCAGTCAGGGTAAAGGGCCTATTTACCTCTCGGAATTGGCTTCCAATGACATCGACGAGGAATCTTTTGAACTTCCGGTTGTCTCAACAGACAATAACACGCCTGAAGCAGAGCTTATGAGTCGTCAGGTCGCCGAAGCGGTTAACCGTGCGGTCGCGGCACTGCCCGAGGAACTCAGAACAGCACTAAGTTTGCGGGAGATTGATGGGTTGAGTTACGAAGAGATCGCGGAGGCCATGAACTGTCCAATTGGTACGGTTCGATCGCGCATCTTCAGGGCCCGAGAAGCCGTGGCGGCCGAACTCAGACCACTACTTAATCTCTCTCCCGACCGGCGTTGGTAAGGTTTTGGCAAGATAGGGGCTGGTATGCAAGATCAGGACATCAAGGAAGTTTTATCCGAGTACCTCGATAAGGGTTTGCCTCCCTCTCAGGCGGCTTCCCTGGTGGCACGTCTTAAAGAAGATGCCGCGCTTCAGTCAACGGCTCTTTCCTACTGGGTCATCTCTGAGGCCATGTCAGGTGTGACTGCCGCCAATCACTCCGATGCTCTTCAGTCTCGAATCGCAAAGCAGCTTCAGCAGGAGCCGCATTTCATGCCACGGCGCTATCGTCTGGCTAACGTTGGGGCAGGTCCGTTGTCAGGTGAAGTCCGCCGTGAAAGTCGCACCCTAAGCACTGGGCTGCGTTTTGCAGCCGGTCTTGCGGCTTTGGGCTTCGTTGCGTCGGTGGTCTGGACGGTTGGTATCGATGGCCAGGGTTCTGGGTCTTCGATGGTTGCTCTTTCAAGCCCACCAAGCCAGATTGTTGCGAACGTTCCTCTGGGCCCCGGACTCGCATCGCCTCAGATGCGGGCCATGGTCGAGGCGCATGGCGCGATGATTGTTCGAATGCGCATGGATGAGCAATGACCATTGCCTCACCGGTTTTTTTGGCTCTCGCTTTCCGTAGCGTAGCTCGGCAGGCAGGAGCTTTTCTGGGCCTTCTTTGCCTTTGTTTTGTCTTGGCTTTTGGCCATTCTGGGGTGCATGCCTCTGGGCCTTCTGGGTCTTTAAGTACCCCCAAAGATCTGCAGGACAAGGCAAAGGCCATGGTGGCAAGGGCTGCTAACTCGGCCTTACAGCTTGATTTTACTGGCACCTATGTTCACCAGCATGCCAAGGGTCTTTATACGGCCAAGGTTCGTCGCGGAATGTCCTCTGAGGGTAGGGTGACAGTCATCGATGCACTTGATGGGCCTCCTCGGCGTACAGTTCGTCTTGGAAACCAGGTTCGAGCTTACCTTCCCGACCAAAGCCAGGTGCGCTCATACCCTGGGGCCTCTGTACGTCTGGACTTTCCGCACCCCCCGGTCTACGACTTCGCTCGCGTTACCGAGCATTATCAAATTCGTCTTGCCGCGGGTAAACGCATTGCTGGCCGTATGACAGATCGGCTTGAATTTGTTCCCCACAATCAGTCTCGTTGGAGCGTGCATTGTTGGTTCGATCAGGCCTCTGGCCTAATGCTTAAAACGCAAACGCTTGGTGCAAATGGTGCTGTACTCGAGGAGCACTCGTTTTCCGATCTTCATCTTGGGCCCTCACAGCAGTCGCTGAATCTCGAAGCACCTTTTAAAGATATAGGGTCATGGCGACGTGTGACTGCCCCTATTCATCGCGAGCCCATGCCACAGGGGCTAAAAGCCTATGTCGGCTCTACGGGTTTCCATCCGTTAGCTGTTGCAACGGTAAAAGAGCCTTCTGCCCCAACGCCACATACCCAGTGGCTTTTCACCGATGGTATTGCCTTGGTCTCGGTTTTCTTTATTCAAGACCCCAAGCTTAATGGTCAAGCGGCGGGCACCGAGTCCACAGACCTTAAGGGTGCTACCGCCATGATCATCGGCTCAAAGTCGGGGTACCATCTAACGGCTTTGGGTGAAGTGCCCATCGATACTGCAAGAAATCTGCTCGCTACGCTGCCTCTTCCTCATCAATAAACAAGGGCTGTTCCATCATGAAACGGTTTTCAATTCCGAAGTATGTTCTATGGTTAGTTGGTTTTTTCTTCGCAGGTATTTTCTTTCAGATAACCCCTGCCACAGCAGTCGCCAACGCAAGTTCCAATACCCTAGTACGCGGCCTGCCTGACTTCACGGGTCTGGTTGAAAAAGCGGGCCCGGCCGTTGTTGGTATTCGTACGCTTCAAAAGGTGAGTCGATCCCAGGGCGGTGCTCCTGGCATGCCTCCCGGACTTGATGAGAACGACCCTTTCTATGAGTTCTTCCGCCGCTTTTTCCCACCGGGCCACCCGGGTATGCCTCCTAATGGTCAGCCAGGAGAGCCAGAGGGCGATGCGCCCTCGGTTCCTCGCGGGGTCGGTAGTGGGTTTGTCATCTCTGCCGACGGGTTCATTCTCTCCAACCACCATGTCGTCGAGGGGGCTGACGTAGTCTTTGTCTCGATGACCGATGGCCGTGAGTTCAAGGCCAAAATCGTCGGATCCGATCAACGCACCGACGTGGCACTCTTGAAAATCGAAGCCAATAACTTGCCCACCCTTCCGTTAGGAGACTCTTCAAGGCTGAAGGTAGGGGCTTGGGTGGTTGCCATTGGCTCGCCCTTTGGTCTTGAGAATACGGTTACAGCCGGAATTGTCAGCGCCAAGGGACGTGACACCGGAGATTACCTGCCCTTCATTCAAACGGATGTTGCGGTCAACCCCGGCAATTCAGGCGGCCCCCTGCTTAACCTCGATGGAGAGGTCATTGGCATTAACTCTCAGATCTACAGTCGAACCGGTGGGTTCATGGGCATTTCTTTCGCCATTCCGATCGACGAGGCGAATAGCGTTGCCCAGCAACTTAAGGCTTCCGGGCGGGTAGTTCGCGGTCGTATTGGTGTTGCCATCGGTGAGGTCACTCGTGAGGTTGCAGAGGCCTTGGGCTTAAAGGCAGCATCAGGCGCCCTGGTCCGCAGCGTTGACCCCGAGGGTCCTGCACGTAGGGCGGGTATTGAGCCCGGAGATATCGTTCTCAGTTTTGCGGGTAACAAGGTTGCACGCATGTCTGATCTGCCCAGGATGGTGGGGAAGACTCCGCCCGGACGCTCCGAACCCATTGAAGTCTGGCGGCGTGGGGAGAAACTCAAGCTCTCGGTGAGTGTGGCGGAACTGGCCCCTGAACCTCAGGCTCAGGCTGCTGCTCCAACACCACCTGAGAAGGCCGTTGTAAGCAATTGGTTAGGAGTTGGACTGAGAGACTTAACTGGAGAAGAAAGAAAAAGGCTGAACTTAAAGACAGGAGTGGTCATTTCGAAGGTTTCGGGTCTGTCTGAACGTTCCGGTATTCGCCAGGGTGACATAATTCTTTCGGTAAACAATACCCAGGTCGAGTCCTCCAGTCGGCTAGCCGCATATCTTGATCAGCTCGATAAGCGTAAACCGGTGGTCTTTTTGATTCGTAGGGGAGATGGGGTCTTGTTTATTCCGGTACGACCTTAAATGCCTTGGCGAACAATTTGCAGACGATTCGTAACTTCTCGATCATTGCCCATATCGATCATGGAAAGAGCACCCTCGCAGATCGAATGATCCATTTTTGCGGCGGTTTGTCCGACCGCGAAATGGAGGAACAGGTGCTTGACTCCATGGACCTTGAGCGCGAAAGAGGTATCACCATTAAGGCCCAGACCGTCGCGTTGCAATACAAAGCGCCTGACGGGCAGGTCTACCAACTGAACCTTATTGATACCCCGGGGCACGTTGACTTCTCTTACGAGGTTAGTCGTTCGCTCTCGGCATGCGAGGGTGCGCTTTTAGTGGTTGACGCCTCTCAGGGTGTTGAGGCGCAAACCGTCGCCAACTGCTACACGGCCATTGAACTTGGTGTGGAAGTCTGTCCTGTTCTCAATAAAATTGATCTTCCTGCCGCGAACCCCGAGCAGGTAATTCAGGAAATTGAGGACGTTATTGGCATTGAAGCCTCCGACGCGATAAGAGCAAGTGCCAAAACAGGCGAAGGGGTTCAAGACATTCTCGAACTCATTGTTAGCCGTATTCCTCCACCCCGAGGCACTGTAGAGGCACCGCTTCAGGCGCTTATTATTGACTCTTGGTTCGACAATTACGTCGGTGTGGTCATGCTTGTTCGTGTGGTGAATGGCAGTCTCAAGAAGCGAGATAAGGTTCTTCTGATGGCGACGAACAGCACCCACCCTGTTGAAGATCTTGGGGTGTTCACGCCTAAGGCTGTCTCACGTGAGAGCCTGTCGGCCGGTGAGGTTGGTTTCATCATTACCGGAATTAAGGAATTAAAGGCGGCCAAGGTGGGCGACACTGTCACTCTTGCGGCAAGGCCTGCCGACAGACCACTTCCTGGCTTCAAAGAAGTGAAGCCACAGGTGTTTGCTGGGCTCTACCCGGTTGAATCCAGCGAGTACGACATCATGCGTGATGCGCTCGAGAAGCTGCAGCTCAATGATTCGTCTCTTCAGTTCGAGCCAGAGGTCTCTCAGGCTCTTGGCTTTGGATTTCGATGCGGTTTTCTAGGCCTGTTGCACATGGATATTGTTCAGGAGCGACTCGAGAGAGAGTACAAAATTGATCTCATCACCACAGCCCCAACGGTGGTTTATCAGGTCTTGCTTAACGATGGCAGCCTCGTTGAGGTCGACAACCCATCCAAAATGCCGGAGGCTTCAAAAATTGCCTCCATTCGTGAGCCAGTCATGACCGTTACGGTTTTTGTACCTCAGGATTATCTTGGCTCTGTCATTACTTTGTGCACCAGCAAGCGCGCGCATCAGGTTGGAATGACGTACGCGGGCCGTCAGGTAAGTCTTGTGTACGAGATTCCAATGAACGAGATCGTTCTCGACTTTTTCGACAAGTTGAAGTCAACGTCAAGGGGTTATGCCTCGATGGACTATGAGTTCAAGGAGTATCGAGATTCTGATGTTGTGAAGATGGACATTCTTATTAATGGAGACCGCGTCGACACGCTTTCTGTCATTGTCCACCGGGCCAATTCTCAGTTTAAGGGTCGCGAGCTTGCTGCGAAGCTTCGCGAACTCATTCCCAGGCAAATGTTCGACGTGGCCATTCAGGCGGCGATTGGCGCCAATATCATTGCTCGGGAGAACGTCAAGGCGCTTCGAAAAAATGTTCTTGCCAAGTGCTACGGTGGTGACATTTCTCGAAAGCGCAAGCTCCTCGAGAAGCAAAAGGCGGGTAAGAAACGTATGAAGCAGGTGGGCACCGTGGAGGTACCCCAAGAGGCCTTCTTGGCCATTTTGAAAGTTGATAGCTAGGTATGGATTTCGCCCTCATTCTTTTTGTTTTAAGTCTTTTTACAGGCGTCTTGTGGTCGGCTGACCGCTGGCTCTGGTCAAAGCAAAGACCTCAGGGTGCATCAAGACCACTTGTTCTTGAATACACCGCCGGATTCTTCCCGGTGATTGCCATTGTTTTCCTTATCCGATCCTTTCTGTTCGAGCCCTTTAATATTCCTTCGGGCTCCATGATTCCTACGCTGAGAATCGGCGATCTTATTTTGGTTAAGAAATATAGGTATGGCGTCCGCCTGCCTGTGGTCGACACACTTATTTTTTCAACGGGGCTTCCAGAGCGAGGGGATGTTGCAGTCTTCCGCTATCCCAAAGACGACTCGGTGGACTATATCAAACGTATTGTTGGGCTACCAGGAGACCGTGTTCGATACATCGATAAGCGTCTTATCGTGAACGACCAGCCGGTTGCGAAAACTCCTGAGGGAAGTTTTGTCGATACAGACTCTGCGAAGGTTGCAGGTCAGTTTTCAGAGCAACTTGGTGATCATCGCTACAGGACGCTTAACGATGAGGGTGATCCGAGGGTCTACCTTCTCGAATCCTTCCCCTTTCGGGAAAATTGCAGGCGTCTAATGGGTGGGCTTGAGTGCCTTGTACCCGATGGTCATTATTTTGCTATGGGCGATAACCGAGACAACTCAGCCGATAGTCGTTTTTGGGGCTTTGTGCCCGAGGCCAATCTTGTCGGGGAGGCCGTTCTGGTCTGGTTCAATTTTGGCGAAGTTTTCTCCGGTAATTTCTCTAGACTTGGCTGGGTCGACTGACATGGCGGTCCCTCAGACCACAGCGTCTCAAGGTATTGAAGAGCTCGAGAGTCGTCTTGGCTTGAGCTTTAAAGATAAAGGCTTACTTAGCCTGGCTCTCACTCATCGAAGCTATGGTCTTCAACATAACGAGCGTCTGGAGTATCTCGGTGACAGTGTTTTGAATCTTGCTGTTGCAGCGCTTTTGTATAAAGAGCTCGATGGATTCTCCGAGGGAGATTTAAGTCGTGTGCGGTCGAATCTGGTTCGGCAGCAAGCTCTGCACGATATTGCGCAAACGCTCTCGCTGCATCGACATTTGTACCTGGGTGATGGCGAGCGTAAAAGCGGCGGCCTAAGGCGTCCGTCCATACTCGCCGACGCGCTGGAAGCCATTGTGGCGGCGGTCTTTCTAGATCAAGGGTATGAGACTGCGTATTCGGTCGTTGAGAGGCTTTACCGCCCGATCCTGAATCAGGTCGATCCCAAAACACTGGGTAAGGATGCAAAAACGCTGCTCCAAGAGTTTCTTCAAGGTAATGGACTGCCACTTCCTGTTTATGCAGTTGTCGCAACGCGCGGCGCGGCCCATAACCAGGTGTTTGAAGTGGAATGCAGTATCCCCAAGCTAGGTCTGACGCTACTGGGTTCTGGCGCTAGTCGAAGGGCGGCTGAGCAGGTCGCGGCCACTGAAGCGTTTGCTTCCGTACAGCAGGCTTTGTCATTAACGCCGAAGAAGCGTCGCAAGACACGCAGCAAAGATAAGCCAGAATTGCCACCACAGGCGAAGCTTAGTTTCGAGACCAGCCACAGCTAATGCCATGAGCAACCACCGAGCGGGACTTGTTGGCGTGGTGGGTCGTCCCAATGTTGGCAAGTCAACCCTTGTGAACGCCCTGGTGGGTTTTCCTGTAGCCATTACGTCGCGTAAAGCTCAGACCACGCGTCACCGTATCTTGGGGGTGCTCACTCGCCCAGATGCTCAGATTCTTTTTGTGGATACCCCTGGACTGCAAAACGAGCATACGGCTGCGCTGAACAGGCAGCTTCGGAGGGCAGCCTACAGTGTCGTAGCCGAGGTGCCTGTTCTTCTGTGGGTTGCCGATGTCTTGAAGGTGACCGAGGAAGATCTGCAAATTGTGAGGGAACTGCCTAAAGGCAGCTGCGTGATAGCTGTGCTTAACAAGGCCGATCGCATCCAACGTGATAGCCATCGGTGGGCGGTCTTTCGGCTTGGCGAAAGGCTCTCCGAGCTCTTTCCCTTCAAGTCCATCATTCCTGTGTCCGCCCAGTCAGGCTTTCAGCTTGATGTCCTGTTAAAAGAGCTTATTGCCCTCTTGCCCCAGGGTCCAGCACTTATGGACATCGACCAGGTGACCGACCGCTCCATTCGTTTTATGGCGGCGGAATTTATACGGGAGAAGCTTTTTCGACTCTTGGGTGATGAGCTCCCATACGAGGCCACGGTCGTTATTGATCAATACGAAGAGGGTTTCGGCCGCACGCTTATTCACGCCACCATTGTGGTTGGCCGCGCCAGTCATAAGCCCATGGTTTTGGGCGAGGCCGGTCAAAGGCTGAAGCGAATTGGCATGGAGGCTCGACGTGACATTGCAAAGCTCACAGGCACTTCTGTTGAGCTTCGGCTCTGGGTGAAGGTCGTGGCCAACTGGGCAGATCAGGACAAACTCGTACAGAGTTTTGGTTACGGCGAGCTTTAACGCGTTATGGTTGAAGGCTACGTACTGCACAGTGTCCCTTGGCGAGAGACAAGTCTTATTGCCGAGGTCTTCACTCAAGATGAGGGCCGGATTGGTCTGGTGGCCCGGGGTGCAAGGCGACCAAGGTCTGCCCTGCGCGGTCTTTTGCAGCCGTTTCAAAGGCTCGGTCTTCGGTATTCACAAAAGGGTGAGTTACGTACGCTTATGTCTGTCGAGTGGCTGGGTATTCATGGGTGCGGAATGCCCTCGGGTGCCAGCCTGATGGCGGGATTCTATGTGAATGAGCTTTTGCTGAGGCTTTTGCAGCGGCAAGACCCCCACACCGATCTTTTTCAAGCATATGAAATGGTGCTTCACCACCTTGGCGAACTATCCCCAGTCACCGAAGTCTGTCTGCGCTGGTTCGAGTGCCGCTTACTGAAAAGTTTAGGTATCGCACCGGATTTTTCAATAGCGGTTAAAGAGACTACGGCCGTGGCATGCTACCAATTAACGCCCGGTGCGCCCATTCGCCCCTCGGCTAACCGGCTTTCGGTCAATGAACGTGAGCAAGGCATGCTTCTCGATCAAGAGACCTTGTTGACCTTGGCAAGGTACGATGGTTGCGAGAACCTTCAGGACTGCCTAGCCCATGGATTAAAGTCAACTTCAACACTAAAACGGGCTCTGCGGCTCTTGCTTATTCATCAATTGGGCACACTGCCCTTGTTCTCGAGAGAGGCCGCGGTTGATCTACATTATCTAAGAGATGGAGTGAATTCATGATTGAGCTCGGTGTCAATATTGATCATGTGGCCACCTTGCGGCAGGCCCGGCGCAGCGTTGATCCTGATCCTGTTTGGGCAGCTGTCGAGGCGCATCTTGGAGGCGCTGATGGCATCACGGTGCATCTGCGTGAAGACCGAAGGCATATTCAGCTTTTCGACGTGGAGCGTTTACGCGAACTGACCCAGATTAAGCTGAACCTCGAGATGGCGGCAACCGACGAGATGGTTGCGATAGCCCTTGATGTTCGTCCAGAGATGGCCATGCTTGTCCCCGAGGGCCGTCAAGAGATTACAACCGAGGGGGGGCTCGACCTTGTTGCCAACGCCTCGGTGGTGCAGTCGGCAGTCGACCGCTTGAAATCCAAGGGCATCACCGTAAGCGTTTTTCTAGATGCCGATACCAATCAAATCCGGCATGCCCACGCAATGGGTGTGGAGGTCTGCGAGATCCACACCGGGCCCTATGCCGAGGTGTTTTACCAACAGGGCCGCGATACCGACAAGCCGGCAGTCCAAAAGGAACTTCATCGTATTCGTGAGGCGGGGGAACTTATTCAGTCCCTTGGCCTGCGTTTCAACGCAGGACACGCACTGAATTACTTTAACGTGCAACCCGTGGCGGCGATTCCAGGTGTGCGTGAATTGCACATTGGGCACGCGATCGTTTCAAGAGCTGTCTTTTTCGGCATGCGCGAGGCTGTGAAAGAGATGAAGCGGCTCATGCGAGAGGTGAGTGGCTCGTGATTGTTGGAGTGGGCATTGATCGCGTTCTTATCCATCGGGTCGATCAAATCTACGAGCGCTGGGGCTCACGGTTTGTCGAGCGCGTGCTTGGCCAAAAGGAGCAGGGAGTTTTTTACCAGCGGCTTGGTCGAGGCACGGCTGGGCGCGTTCGGGCTGTTTCGTACCTTGCAAAGCGCTTTGCTGCCAAGGAAGCGGTCGGTAAAGCGCTTGGCGTTGGGCTTGCCTATCCAATGAGTCTCCACAGTCTTGAGGTTTTGAACGATGAGCGGGGTGCCCCTCAAGCCATTTTTCATAAGGCCTTGGCAAACTGGGTCGAGAGCAGGCAGCTGCGTGTCAATGTGTCACTCTCCGATGAGCAAGATGCGGCCGTTGCACTTGCTATTGTGGAATCGGGCGCAGCACCTAAGGCCTAATTTTCTAAGGACAAGCAACTATGACAGGCCCATTCATTATTGATGTTGAAGGTTCTGAACTCTCCGCTGAAGAGAGAGATCGATTGCAACACCCGTGGGTAGGGGGTGTTATTTTGTTTGCACGTAACTTTCAAGATTTAGCGCAGCTTAAGGCGCTTACCTCGTCCATTCACGCTCTGCGTCCCGACACTCCACTGTTAATCACTGTGGACCACGAAGGCGGTCGCATACAGCGCTTTCGCGAGGGTTTTACCAAGCTTCCGTCGTTTCGCAGCCTTGGCGAACGGCTCCCACCGTTGGCAAGCACAAGCCATCAAGCCTCTTACTGCGCTGCACTGGAGCTCGCGCTCTCCGAAGCGCGAACCGCGGGTGCCGATTTAGCGTTCGAGTTGAGGGCGGTTGGTGTTGATTTCAGTTACACGCCCGTGCTTGATCTTGACTACGGCCGCAGCCAGGTTATTGGAGACCGTTCGTTTCATCGAGAGCCGGCCTTTGTGTCGATGCTGGCCGCTGCCATGGCGCAAGGTCTTGCTATGGCGGGCTTCCGCACCTGTGGCAAGCACTTTCCTGGTCACGGATGGGCCGAAGCCGATTCGCACCATGCCCTGCCTGTTGATGACCGTCCGCTTGATGCCATTCTTCAAGACGATGCCTGGCCTTATGCACGGCTTGGAAGAGGACGTTTTGAACGGGCACTGTTGCAATCGGTCATGCCCGCCCACGTTGTGTACTCTCAGGTTGACTCTCTTCCGGCAGGCTTTTCCCGAATTTGGGTCACCGATATTCTGAAAGGCCAGCTTGGTTTCGAGGGAGTGGTCATAAGCGATGACCTGTCAATGGCTGGAGCAGCCGTGTTCGACGATATTGCCGATCGTTGTGAAGCCGCCTTTGCAGCAGGCTGTGATGCCACCCTTATTTGCAACCGGCCCGATCTTTCTGTGAAGGCTCTCGATACAGTGCCAGGCCGTATACCGGCCTTCCTCACGGACCCAAGTCGTCGGTCGTTATCGCTGCTACGACCTCGCTCGGTCTAGCTTGTTAAGGTGCAGCCTTGAGCGCTGAGTCTTTAGACAGGCTTTTTCGTGCAGACGATACGGCCTCTGATGCTTCTATTTATGATCCCAATTGTCAACGCTGCCCGCGGCTTGCTGCGTTCTTGAATGAGGTCAAGACCAAGCACCCAACTTATTTTTGTCGACCCGTTCCACCGTTTGGTGATGACCATGCAGAGCTTTTAGTTCTAGGCCTTGCCCCTGGCTTGCACGGGGCCAATGCAACAGGACGACCGTTTACGGGCGATGCTTGCAGCGATCTGCTTTATGGAACCTTGTATCGGCATGGCTTTGGATCAAAGCCTCGTTCGCTGACTGCTAGTGATGGTCTGGTTATGACGAACTGCCGAATTACAAATGCCGTCAAGTGCCTGCCCCCTCAAAACAAACCCAGTTCAGAAGAGGTTCGCAACTGCCTTGCCTATCTACGCGAAGAATTGGTTCAACTTAAACCCAGAGTCATTTTATGTTTAGGAGCCATTGCCCACGATGCGGCTCTTCGTGCTTTACCGCTTTTACAGCGAGGACTTCGACCCTCCATGTTTAAGTTTGCCCATGCAGCGTCTCATCAAGTGGGTAAGGTTTGGCTTGTCGACAGTTATCACCCAAGTCGCTACAACCTTAATACTGGTCGTATTACAGAGGTGATGTTCAGTCAGGCTGTTGGGCTTGCGAAGAGCCTTCTTGACGAGCAGTCAAGCAAAGCATGAGTAACGAAGACGTGCAAAAAGATCTGGCTGACATAAGCCGGGCCCTTCGAGAGTCGGTTGCAAGCCTGCCAGGTTTACCGGGTGTTTACCGATTTTTCGATGCCGGCGAGAACCTTCTTTACGTGGGTAAGGCAAAAGATCTAAAGAAAAGAGTGAGTTCTTATTTTCAGAAGGCAGGTCTTAGCTCACGTATTGGCCACATGGTGTCGCAAATTGTTCGACTTGAAGTGACCACAGTGCGCTCGGAGGCTGAGGCCTTGTTGCTTGAGAGCAACCTTATTAAGACTCAGTCACCGCGGTACAACATTCTTTTCCGCGACGACAAGTCCTACCCCTACCTTCGCATTAGTCGGCATCGCTATCCGCGTATTTCGTATTACCGAGGTGCGGTAGATAAACAGGCTCATTACTTCGGCCCCTTTCCCAATGCCTGGGCAGTGAAGGAGAGCATTCAAATTCTGCAGCGCGTTTTTCGTCTCCGAAACTGCACGGATAATGTGCTCTCGAATCGATCACGCCCGTGCCTTTTGCATCAAATTCAGCGTTGCAGTGCCCCCTGTGTTGGACTCATTTCCGATGAGGGCTACTCGCGTGATGTAAAGCGCGCCCTAGCTTTTCTTGGAGGTGAGCATCAAGATGTTTTATCAGAGCTCGAGGCCGATATGCAGGCTGCCGCTGACGCCATGCAATACGAGTCAGCTGCCGTTCATCGCGACCAGATTGGGGCGCTTTCAAGGGTCTTGGAACAGCATTCCATGGAGGCAGATACCGGCCTTGACTGCGACATTGCCGCGGTAGCAAGCGATGGCATTCGGGTTGTTGTGAATTTGGCCATGGTGCGTGGAGGTAGGCATCTAGGAGATCGCCCCTACTTCTCGTCCTTGGCGAGCATCTTACCGAGGCAACAGGTCCGCCCATCCTCGCAGACGGAGCCATCCACCGATATTTCTAGCCTTGATGAACTTATGGATGAGGCGCTAATTAGTTTTATTAGCCAGCATTACCTCGATGATCAGGCCTTACCTGTGACAAAACTTGTAGTGAACCGTGGTTCAGCTGTCTCCATGATTGAAGACTGGTTTGCCAATAGGCCGGGCGGTTTGAAGGTCTTATATGCCCCACAGGGCAAGCGCCGTGATTGGTTGCAGCTGGCTGAGGACAACGCAAGGCTCGCGCTTACCCGACGTGCCCAAGAGCAGGGTGGGGCGCAAGGCCGTACACGATTACTTGCCGAGACCTTAGGTCTTGAGGCCTCTGAGGAAGAACTCTTTAGCCTGAGAGTTGAGTGCTTTGACATTAGCCATACCGGGGGTGAGGCTACCCAAGCCTCCTGCGTTGTTTATCACAGCCATGCCATGCAGCCCAAAGAATACCGACGCTATAACATTAACGACATCACGCCGGGTGATGACTATGCAGCCATGGAACAGGTTTTACGTCGCCGTTACGGAGAGGTTCAGGCCAATCTCCCCATGCCCGACCTCGTCCTTATCGATGGAGGCAAGGGGCAGCTTGGCAAGGCCATTGAAGTTTTCGAAGAGCTTGGACTTGACGCTCGCATCCTTATTGGCGTCGTGAAGGGCGAGGGCCGTAAGGTGGGTCTTGAGCGACTCTTACGACCCTCGGGCGAGGTCATTCAACTGGGGCGCGATCATGGTGCCCTTATGCTCGTGGCCCAGGTACGCGATGAAGCCCACCGCTTTGCCATTACCGGCATGCGCGCCCGCAGGGCCAAGGCCCGTCTGAGTTCCGTACTCGACGACATCGAAGGCGTGGGTCCCAAGAGGCGCCAAAGGCTACTCGCCAGGTTTGGTGGGCTCCAAGGCCTTAAAAAAGCCTCGGTGGTGGATCTTGCGACGGTTGAAGGCGTTTCGAATACCCTCGCCGAAGAAATTGCAAGACGGTTGCGATAGTTTCTCAGCCGTTATGATCTAAGGTTATGCGTTTTAATCTTCCGAACCTTCTCACCTGGGCACGCATCCTGGCGATTCCTTTTCTGCTGGGGGTTTTTTATTTCCCCTTAGGGCTGCAAGACCAAACAAAGAACCTGATTGCAACCCTGCTTTTTCTTGGTGCTGCTCTGACGGACTGGGTGGATGGCTGGCTGGCTCGGCTTTGGAACCAGACCTCGGCCTTTGGAGCCTTCCTTGACCCCGTCGCCGATAAGCTTATGGTCTGTGCGGCTGTGGTGGCATTGATTGATATGGATAGGGTCGGACCGCTCGTGGGCATCATCATCGTTGGCCGGGAGATCACCATCTCAGCTTTAAGGGAGTGGATGGCCGAGATGGGTGCCCGAAAAAGTGTAGCGGTGAACTGGCTGGGCAAGGCAAAAACCGTTGCTCAAATGGTTGCGATCCCTTTTTTGCTCTACTACGGGACGGTTTGGGACGGCTTAATTGACACCCGAATCTGGGGTCATTGGCTTATGGTAATTGCGGCTACGCTGACCTTCTTGTCAATGGCCTACTACTTGGCGCAGGCGGCGCCTGAGTTTCGGCGCGGGGCCTAACCGCCGGGCCTTTTTTGAATTGCAGGCGGTTGGGCTCGCCGGTTTGCTCGCTAGACCGAAAACCCCCTATAATCCAGCTCTTACTGCGGGAGTAGCTCAGTTGGTAGAGCGCAACCTTGCCAAGGTTGAGGTCGCGAGTTCGAGACTCGTCTCCCGCTCCAGCCGCTTGCGGGCGGGATGGCAGAGTGGTTATGCAGCGGCCTGCAAAGCCGTCCACCTCGGTTCGATTCCGGGTCCCGCCTCCATAGCCTGTTAGCAGTTTTCTTGAAGGGGACGTAGCTCAGCTGGGAGAGCGTCGCGTTCGCAATGCGAAGGTCGGGAGTTCGATC
>JAYNLI010000004.1:0-64686 GCA_038111655.1 Bordetella sp. | reverse complement strand
GCCTTTGGGACACAGGCTTTGTATAAACAGACTGTCCCAGCGATGGATCGGCTGCAAAGAGGTCCAGACCACTGGAATCTGCAACGGAGGCCAAAACCTGCGGAGACTGCTTTGGGAAAAGCCTTAAGCTAAAGTGAGCCCCAAGGCCAGCTCGTAGACATTTTGGCGACCACGCATCGGTCGAGCCCGGTGTTAAGGCAACCCAAGAACAACCCGCAGCAACGGCCGTACGTAAAAGCGTCCCTAGATTTCCAGGGTCCTGGATGCCGTCAAGGATGAGGCCGTCGCCTTGCATGAAACTCTTTTCTAAGCCGGCTTCTGAATCATGCTGAGTATTCACATGGACAGAGTCTGTTGCAATAAGAAGGCCCAAACCGGCAGGTGAATGGGTTTCGCCAAGCCTTGTAAAAAGGCGATCGGGTAGAAGAAGAGCCTGGCTTACGAAGCAAGACAGATCTGCAAGAAGTCGCTGCCATCCCTCCTGAGCGCCTTGGTTTTCCAGCCAGCCTTCCGACATTACCAGCGTATCGCAGTTCCAATGAAGTGCTGGGCTCTGCCCTTCTTCGCACAACTGCCTCGCCTGTAGAAATTGCTGAATCAGTCTCGGGCCCTCTAGCCAGCAAAGACCCTCCTGCGCTCGAACCTCCGCCCGACTCTGCGCGGCAAGAAGACGGCGAAACTCATCATTCTCTTTCGACGAGATACGTCGTAGTGGCAAATCAATAGGCCAGCCCCCACTCATGTTGCGTCATTCGAGCTTGCGAGAAGCTTACGTACGGGTCGGAACGATTTGCGGTGTGGCGCTGCGGGGCCGAGCAGCCGCAGCGCCTCTTGATGTTGTTTTGTACCGTAGCCAGCATGGAACTCAAACCCATAGCCGGGATAGTCTTTGGCCAAGTGAAGCATGTACGCATCACGGGCGGTCTTGGCAAGAATAGAAGCTGCTGCAACCTCAATCTGCCGAGCGTCGGCCTTGATCATGGTCTCTGTGAGCCAGGGCCAATTGTCTTCACCAATGTAACGCGCCGGGTGAAGGTTGCCATCCACAATGACATGAACCTCTTGGACATTGGAAAAGCTTAACTCGGGGTCCGCCTTCACAGCCGCCGACGCCAAGGTCATTGTGGCGTGGGTGGAGCCTGATAAAAGTTGTAGAACAGCTCTCTGCATCGCGAAAAAGGTTGCTTTAAGAATGCCAAGCTCATCGATTTCATTAACATCTGACCAGCCAACACCCCAGGCATATGCCTGAGACTTAATCAGTGGAACAAGCGCCTCGCGACGCTTGGCATTCAAAGCTTTGGAGTCACGAACCGAAGTAAGAAGCTCTTGAGAAACCTGGGCGCCCAAGGCAACCGCAGCCGCCGTTACGGGACCCGCCCACGGCCCGCGGCCAGCCTCGTCGACGCCAATGACCAGCAACTGCGCCAACGCCGTTGAACGTCAGCCCTCGTTTGAGGGAATATCGCGCAAAGCACACATTAAATTCGCCTCTGCTGCAATCTGATCCCCAACCATGGCTTGCGCCTTGTACTTCCATATACCCCTTACACAACGCTCGATGCTGACGTGAAGGTCCAATCTATCTCCCGGTACAACAGGCCGCTTAAAACGAGCATCGTCGATGCCTACGAAGAAAATAACGGAGTCTTCGGAAGGGGCCTGCTCCATGGTTTTGAAGGAGAGAACACCTGCCGCCTGCGCCAAGGCCTCGATAATAAGCACTCCTGGCATGACAGGATAGTGAGGAAAGTGACCGTTAAAAAACTCTTCGTTAATCGTGACGTTCTTGTAAGCATGAATACGCTCACCAGGAATAAGTTCTTCCACTCGGTCTACCAAAAGGAACGGATACCGATGAGGCAGGGTTTTAATGATGTCCTGCACAGATAAAGTCATGCGTGCCAATCTCCCCAAAAATAGCGTCGACGCAAAAACAAAGAATGAACGGTGTAAAGCGCCACTTTAATTGATTAAGGCCCCCGCCTTAGCCTTGCCGCCGCCTTGGCCCAACGTCGGTGCTCCATGGCAGGAAAAACACCCACATAGGTACCCGCCGCATCAATGCTTGACTGAATCAGAGTCATGGGACCGACCACGGTGAAATCGGGAATCGACAAGTGCCCAAGGATACCCGCGGCCCCTGCAATCTGGCAGTACTTTCCAATCTTCGCACTGCCTGCAATCCCTACACATCCGGCAATAGCCGTGTGATCACCAATTTCCACGTTGTGGGCGACCTGTATCAGGTTGTCCAGTTTCACCCCGTTACCAAGGCATGTATTCGCAAAGGTGCCGCGGTCGATGGTTGTATTCGCACCAATCTCAACGTCATCGCCAACTCGCACAGAACCCACCTGGGGAATTTTGACCCAAGACTTATCTTGATCCTCTGCAAAGCCAAAGCCATCCGCACCAATAACGGCGCCCGCATGCACGATACAACGCGCCCCCAAATGCGCAGAGGCCTGAATGACGACACGAGGCGCGATCCGGCCTCCCGCACCAATGCAAACCCCTTCACCAATGTAACTGCCCGCCCCAACCTCGGTTCCAGCACCAAGCTCGGCCTGCCGTTCAATCACAGCATTAGCATGCACCTGACACCCCTGAGAGATTCGGGCATCGGGCGAAACAACCGCACTGGGGTGAATAAAGGTCTCGGCGCTCTGAGCAAGTCGCTGCTGAACAAAATACCCAGCCGCCTTCGCAAAAACCAGGTAAGGATCCTTAACCTTTACCCAGGCCCGCCAGGCGCCCGTTGAAGCCGGGACATCCTCTGGCAGAATCACGAGTCCCGCCTTTGTACGATGAAGGGCTTCGAGGTGCCGAGCGTGCCTCAAAAAACTGAAATGCGTCTCGGTCGCCCCGTCAAGGCTCGAGAACCCTGTCAGCTTAAGAGAAGACTCCCCATGAACCTCGACCCCAAGCGGCTTGAAAAGCTCAGAGGCCAAGGTAACCAAAGACTTACTTTCCGCCTGCCTTCGTTCCAAGGGCACGCAAGACCTTGTCGGTAATGTCTATTCTGGGCGATGCGTAGACCGCCTCTTGAAAAATAATATCGAACTTTTCAGACTCTGCAATCTTACGAATGGCCTGATTGGCTTGCTCGACGACCCCTGCCAGTTCTTCATTACGACGCTGATTCAAATCTTCACGAAACTCACGCTGCCTTCGTTGCAGATCGCGCTCCATATCAGTGATTTCGCGCTGTTGAGAAACACGGTCTTTCTCGGCCAATACAGGAAGATCACGCTCAAGCTTCTCTGATAGACCGCGAAGACGGCTCGCCAAGTCCTGAAGCTCTTTTTCTCGTTTTGAGAACTCGGTTTCAAGCTTCTTTTGAGCGGCCTGGGCCGGGGCGGATTCCTTAAGAACTCTTTCAGTGCGTACAAAACCAATTTTGGTCTGCGCAATCGCTACCGACGAGACAAACATTGACGCACCAATGAAGAACACCACGCTTAGTCCCAGAGACCAAGACATCGAACGACGAGCCATTAACCGTGTATTTATAACCACTCAAAGCCTCCAAGCATTAAACAACTAGAAACATCTAAAAACTAGAACCAATTTGAAACTGGAACGACTCGGTTTCGTCCCCATCCTGCTTCTTGATGGGCTGACCAAAACTAAGCTTCAATGGACCCACAGGCGAGAACCAGCTTAGGCCAACCCCCGCCGATGCACGCATATCGGACAGCGTGACATCATCATTCTCACCCCATACAGCACCTGCGTCCATGTACGTAAAGACACGAATGGATCTGTCTTGGGCCATACCAGGAAGAGGTGTTAGCAGCTCGGTATTAAAGATTAAACGCTTGGTTCCGCCAATAGAGTCACCTGTAATAAAGGATTTAGGGCCAACCGAGCTGGACGAAAAACCTCGAATCGACCCAATACCTCCAGCATAAAAATTCTTGATGGCGGGATACGGTTTACCAAAAAGCCCCAAACCAACTCCAAGCTCGGTATTGAAAGCAAACGTTACCTTCTTGCTCAGCGGATAGAAAAACTGGTCGCCATAAGTAAAACGAGCGTACTCAAGGTCGCCGATGGGCGTGCCGTAATCGAGGTTTGCGAACTGATAGCGACCTGAAGTAGGTGCTAGGCCGCTGTCACGGGTGTCACGAGACCAACCAACGGAAGCAAGGACGGCAGTGGCCTGATCTCCAAATTCATTTCGGAACTCGGCCCAATTCTCTGACTCGGGGTCACCAGAAAGCTTTGAGTTCTCAACAGCCAGACCCACAAAAAGCCGGTCTTCTTCAGTGTAAGGAATACCAAAACGCGCACCAAAGCCGGTCGATACAATCTTGTAATCGGCTAAGGAGTCAACCTCGTCGGCGTTGAAAGTACGTGTGTAAAGGTCAAGTGAGCGACTAATACCGTCATCGGTAAAGTAAGGGTCAACATGACGAATGGCGAAGGTCTGGCTCACCCGGCTTGTGTTGACTTCGAGTGACACATTGGTTCCAGTGCCCATGAAGTTCTGCTGGCTAATGGAACCCGAAAGCACAACACTTTCAGAGCTTGAATAACCAAGGCCAAAAGTAAGACTGCCAAGGGGGCGCTCCTCGACCTTCACATTCACGTCAACCTGATCGGATGTGCCGGTTACCGCCTCGCGATCAACCTCAACCGCATTGAAGTAGCCCAAGCGGTCAATTCGGTTACGCGAAATACGAATGCGCTCACTGTCATACCAAGATGACTCGAACTGCCGCATCTCACGGCGAATAACCTCATCTCGCGTTTTGGCATTGCCGCTAATGTTAATTCGACGAACGTAGACGCGACGACCTGGATCAACCTGAAAAACGAAGTCCACAGTCTTTGTTTCTCGGTTTATGTTCGGAATGGGGCTCACGTTTCCAAAAGCGTAGCCTAACGCCCCTAACTTATAGGTCATCGATTTCAAAACCTCCTGAAGTCGCTCGTTCGAAAAGGTTTCACCGGCTTTCAGTGAGTTCAGGGCTTTAAAGGTATCGGGCTGGTCAAGCATGTCGCCGACAAACTGAAACTCCCCGAAATTAAATTTTTCACCCTCTTTCACCACAAGGGTAATAAAAACATCACGGCGATCTGCTGAAAGAGACACCTGCGTGGAGTCAATCGCGAACTCCAAATAACCACGGTTCAAATAAAACGAGCGAAGACTCTCAAGGTCGCCTGTAAGCTTTTGACGCGAGTACTGATCTGACTTTGTGTACCAGCTCATCCAAGTGGGTATCGAAAGCTTAAATTCGTCAAGAAGTGTCTCTTCCGAAAAAGCAGTTGCACCCACAATTCGGATCTCTTTAATCTTTGCGTCTTCACCCTCATCAATGGCGATAGAAACCGCAACACGATTACGCTGCAAGGGTGAAACCGTAGACTGCACCTGCACATCGTATTTACCGCGACCAAGGTACTGGCGTTTGAGCTCCTGTTCGGCTCGCTCAAGAATTGCTCGATCGAAAATGCGCGCTTCCGACAGCCCGGCATCGCCAAGAGCCTTCTTCAAAGTATCGGCATCAAACTCCTTCGCCCCAATAATTTCAATGGCACCAATGGCAGGACGCTCTTCAAGCAGAACAATCAGAACACGACCCTCGATTTCAATGCGAACGTCCTGAAAAAAGCCGGTTGCGAAAAGTGCTCGTACTGCCTCGGCGGCAGTTGTTGAAGACAAAACCTCGCCAATCCGCACAGGAAGATAAGAAAAGACTGTTCCAGGCTCGATACGTTGCAAGCCCTCGATACGAATATCTTCAATGGTGATGCCTTCAGGCACAGACGAAACACCAACGGAAGGAGCACTGGGGGAAACCGGAGCAGTGGGGGCAGGAACCTGAACCTGCGCGACGGCATAAGGCAGTGCGAATAACCCTAGAACAAAAAACGCCGATCTGGTAAGCGGCATGCGTACCGATGATCGAGACAAGAATAAGCCTGAAGAAACCATGAAACCCCTCTAAAACCCAAATAATCGGGACATGTCATTCACCAACGCCAGGCTCGTGAGGAGAGCAATGAGGACCAAACCAAGCCGTTGGCCAGCCTGCTGGGCCTGCACCGAGAGAGGCTGCCCGCGAACAAACTCAAAGGCATAATACATGAGGTGCCCCCCATCAAGCATGGGAATAGGAAGCAAGTTCAAGACCCCAATACTGATGCTAATAAGCGCCAAAAAACTCACAAACGCAATGAGACCAAGCTCGGCAGACTGACCTGCGGCACCCGCAATTCCCACCGGGCCGCTCATCTGTCTCCATGACAAATCCCCTGACACCATTCGACCCAAAGCCTGCAGTGACAATACCGACAATTCGGCCGTCCGCTGAATGCCGCGCTCAATTGACTGAAGTGGACCGTACTGCACCCACTGCATCTCAAGGCTTGGTCCGATGCCAACACCTAGGCGAAAGCTATTTCCATCAGATACCTGCTGTGGCCGAATCACCAGGAGCTCCTGCTGGCCACTGCCCTCACGACGAATCAAGAGTTCAAGCGGTTGCCCCTGCGATGCCGCAACAACTTGTTGGAGATCCTGCGGGTCGCGGATAGCCTTGCCTTGAAGGCTGAGGAAGCCGTCCCCCGCTTGTAGTCCGGCAGCCTCGGCAGGGCTACCGGCCAAAACAGAGGTCACAAGAACTCCATCGGAGCGCGGTCGAATACCCGCTTTGAATAGAATATCGTCGATCGAGGCGTCTTGGGCGAGCGGTTGGAGTTCGACAAGATTCAGAACAATTTCGCGCCTGGAACCAGCGGTGTTAACAACAGCAAGCTCAAAGCGAGACTGACCCTCCCCGATGTAGGCCTTAGTCATCTTCCAACGAAAATCGGAGTAGGACCTTACAGCCTCACCATTCATATGAGTCAGTCGATCGTCCTCTTGCAGGCCAAGGCGCTCGGAGAGTGACTGAACAGGCGGCTGATTGAAGACCGCAACTGGCTCGGGTCGACCAATCATGGCCAGACACGCAAAAGCCACGATTGCGAAGATGAAATTCGCCAGTGGCCCTGCAACCACGACCCAGGCACGCGCCCATAGCGGCTTACGATCAAAACTTTGGGGCGTATCTTCATTCTCAGTCATTTGGACATAACCGCCCAAAGGAACCAGAGCAACAACCCAGTCGCAACCATTCTTGTCGCGCCGTGAGACCAGAGGCCGACCAAACCCTATCGAAAAGCGCTGAACATGGACACCCACCGAGCGCGCGGCTAGGTAATGACCAAGCTCGTGAATAAAAACCAAAAGACCAATTGCAATAAGAAATGCGAAAATGCTAGTGAGCATAAAAAGCCCTTATCTCGGTATCCATGGCCATGACTTCGTCAAGGCTTGTGGGAACAAGGAAACGACCGGTGAACCGCTGAAGACCTTTATCCAGTTCATCAAATATAGCCCCAAATGAACAGGCCCCCTTTAAAAACCGAGCAACCATGACCTCATTGATTGCGTTTAGGCAAATGCTCGCAACCGGCCCGTCTAGTAGGGCCTGCCGGGCAAAGGCCAGTGAAGGAAACCGAGTGTCATCAGGAACTTCAAAATGCAGCTCGCGTAACTGACTCCAATTCAGTGACTCAACCTGAGAGTCCATTCGATCGGGCCATGCCATTGCATGCGCAATGGGGGTACGCATGTCAGGAGTGCCTAACTGAGCCAAGGTTGAACCATCCCAAAACTCAACCATCGAGTGAATGATGCTCTGAGGGTGAATTACAACTTCAATTTCCTCGGCAGGCATAGAAAAAAGCCAATGCGCTTCAATAAGCTCAAGCGCCTTATTCATCATGGTGGCAGAATCTACAGAAATTTTTGGGCCCATGACCCAATTGGGATGCTTTACCGCCTGTTCGGGCGTGGCAGAACGAATGGCTTCTACTGGCCAGTCACGAAATGGCCCTCCAGATGCGGTTAACAAGAGCCTTCGTACCGATTCGGGTCGGGAAAAACATGCATAAGCCGGACCGAGGCACTGGAAGATTGCATTGTGTTCGCTGTCAATGGGGAGAATACAGGCGCCAGACTGCTTGGCCTGCTGGACGAAAAGCTCACCGGCACAGACCAAGGCCTCTTTATTGGCAAGTAGCACCGACTTACCTGCCGCTACCGCAGACCATACAGGCAGTAGACCTGCGATTCCCACAATACCGGCGACCACGGTATCAACCTGCGAGTGAGCCGCAAGGCTATTAAGAGCCTCGCTCCCAACGACCACCTCCGTGCGGTGCAGGCGAAGTTGCTTTAACCGATTGATAAGCTGGTCGCCAGCGGCTATGTCCTTCATGCAGACCTGAACTGGCGAAAACGCTTTAACAATCTCGAGCATTCCGTCCACGTCGGAATGCGCACTTGCCGAAAAGAGCTGGAATCGGTCAGGGTGCTGAGCCACGAGGTCGAGCGTGCTCTTCCCAATCGAACCGGTTGCTCCTAAAACACAGACGCGCTTTAACCTCATAGCCTTGATTCTGACCACAATTGGGTCAGAACGGTAAATGGCATGACGACTATTGCGGCATCAAGCCGGTCGTAGAGGCCGCCATGACCTGGCAGAAGATCACCCGAGTCTTTGACCCCTGCCCGTCGCTTAAGCACGGACTGAAAAAGGTCTCCAGCAACGCTAAGACATGTGAATGCCAAAACAGCGATTGCAAGAATTGGATAACCCCAACGGTAGGCAGTAGCCCAGTTCCAGCCGTATGGCAGCCAGCTTGCCAGACCTACAATTACCACCATATTTAGGACCACAGCACCCAACACGCCCTCCCAAGTCTTGCCAGGACTTATGGATGGAGCAAAGCGCATCCGCCCAAACCTCTTGCCAGAGAAATAAGCACCCGTATCCGCAACCCAGACCAGAATCACGGCTAGTAAAAGTACGGTTAACCCCTGTTCACGCCCCACCCAAACGGCAACCCATGCTGCGAAACAAGCGAAAAATGCCCAGAGCCCTGCGCCAACGCCACTAAGAAGCCTTCCTTTTGCCAACGCGAAATATAAAGTCCCAACCCAGCCCAGACATGCCAAAACTAGAACCGTCGGAGCAAGCGTATAGGGGTCAACGTAGACATTGTGTAAAAGCAGAGTGGTCATGGCGAAGAAAGCAACCGACACAGCAAGGCAAGGACCTCGACCAAGGGATAACAACCTCAACCATTCCATAAGCGTGAGTGTTAAGACGGCGGATACGGCCTGAAGAAACCACTGGACCGACGATAGCCAAGCAAACGGCAGGATAACTGCGAAAAGGCCTAAGGCTGTGAGAATGCGGAGAAGCAAAACGAGCTAGATCAGACGCAGAGAGGTCTGCATTGGCTATGCTGATGGAGACGTGGCATCTAAAGCGATTTGCCCCGACGTACGCCCGAATCGCCTCTCTCTCGCTTGATAACTCGCTATGGCTTCAGCCAAGGTCTGCCGATCAAAATCGGGCCAGTGAACACTGGTGAAAAAGAGTTCCGTGTATGCGAGTTGCCAGAGCATAAAGTTACTCACACGCTGCTCACCACCTGTACGAATGAAAAGATCGGGCTCAGGTAGGTCTGCCAAGGCAATGTAGGGACGAATAGCGTCTTCCGTAAGATGAACCTTCTGTTCTGGCCCCACCTGGACACGGTCAAGTGCTTTATTAACAGCGTTTAAAACATCCCAACGCCCACCGTAATTGACCGCAACAGTTAAAACAAGTCCTGTGTTGTTCCGTGTTCGCTCCACTGAATCACGAATTGCCATTCGAAGCGGCTCAGAAAAACCCTCGAGATCTCCAATGATTCGCAATTGAATGCCATTAAGGTGTAGCTCTTTGACCTCTCGGCGCAGGGCATGCAGGAACAATCCCATAAGGAAGCTCACTTCTTCCTCAGGCCGTCGCCAATTCTCAGAGCTGAAGGCAAAGACGGTAAGAGCCTTAATACCAAACTCAACGGAGGCCTCTACGGTCTTTCGAAGCGCAGTAAGGCCACGCTCATGTCCGGCTACCCTAGGCAAATGTCGCGCAGCAGCCCACCGACCATTGCCGTCCATGATAATGGCAACGTGCTGCGGTATCGCGTGAACCTCAGGAACGAGTTGTGTTGTGCTGGCCACTAAAGACATTCGAGCTCTCGAGACTCCGCAGGTCTAATTCAGCAGAATCAAACCGTCATCACTTCCGCTTCCTTTTGACTTGAAAGCTTGTCAATTTCAGCAACAAAACGGTCAGTTAACTTTTGGGTATCGTCCTGGCCTCGGCGCTCGTCGTCTTCGGAAATAAGCTTGTCTTTGGTGAGTTTCTTGAACTGCTCAATCGCATCACGACGAATATTTCGAACTGCAATTTTTGCGTCTTCCGCCTCGGAGCGCACAAGCTTCGTGAGCTCGCGACGACGCTCTTCGGTGAGAACGGGCATAGGCACTCGAATAAGATCGCCCGACGTTGCCGGATTCAAACCCAAATCGGACTCACGAATAGCCTTTTCAACAACAGCCACCATTTTCTTTTCCCAAGGGGTCACACCGATGGTTCGCGCATCAACCAGGGTGAGGGACGCCACTTGGGGTAAGGGTGTGAGATTACCGTAATAGTCAACCTGGATATGCTCAAGAAGACCCGTGTGTGCGCGACCCGTTCGAATCTTGGTGTAAGCAAATTGCAATGACTCGAGGCTCTTTGCCATCTTGTGCTCCGTGGTCTTGCTAATGTCCTGAGGATTCATTGTTCTTTACTCCAGTGATAGCGGGCTTTTATTTCAGACACATTTAGACATGAACCAAAGTGCCTTCCGAATCACCCTGAGCGGCTCTTAGCAAAGCGCCTGGCTTCATCAGACTAATGACACGAATAGGTAACCGCTGGTCTCGGCATAAGGCGAAAGCGGTTGCATCCATAACACGAAGGTTCTTGGAAATAGCCTCATCGAAGCTAAGGGTCTGAAACCGAGTGGCATCTGCCGCTTTGAAAGGATCGGCACTGTAAATGCCATCGACTTTCGTGGCTTTAAGAACAATCTCAGCGCCAATCTCGGCACCACGCAAGGCTGCGGCGGTGTCGGTTGTAAAGAAAGGGTTGCCCGTGCCAGCCGCAAATATCAGAGCTTTACCCTCTTCAAGATAGCGAATGGCCTTTGGACGAATGTAGGGCTCAACAACCTGGTCAATTCGAAGCGCTGACTGGACTCGAGCCTCGATATTCTTTTGGCGCATTGCATCCTGAAGTGCCAAGGCGTTCATCACCGTAGCGATCATGCCCATGTAGTCGGCTGTTGCCCGATCCATACCCGAGGCACCAAGCGCTACACCGCGAAAGATGTTACCCCCTCCAATAACGATTGCGAGCTGCACCCCGGTCAAGACTACCTTCGAAATTTCGTCAACAATACTGTCGATCGTAGCCTTATTAATGCCGTAAGCATCATCACCCATAAGGGCTTCGCCTGACAACTTCAGTAGGATACGTCGATAAGCCTGTTGACTCATTTCAGTTGCATGCGTAGAAGACTCAACTCCCTAAGCGGCGCGCGCTGCAGCAGACTGCGCAGCCACCTCGGCAGCAAAGTCGGTCTGTTTTTTCTCAATGCCTTCGCCGACGATGAAGAGAACGAAGCTCGCAATACTTGCTGACTTCGACTTAAGCAGTTGCTCAATGGTCTGCTTACCGTCCTCGGCTCTTACAAAGACCTGACCAAGCAGAGTCACTTCCTTAAGAAATTTCTGAACGGCGCCCTCTACCATCTTCTCTACAATCTCGGCCGGCTTGCCTGACTCTGCTGCCTTTTCTTTCGCGACGCGGCGCTCGGCCTCTATAAGCTGAGCGTCGACGCCTGACGCGTCAAGCGAGCGAGGCTTACTTGCGGCAATGTGCATTGCAATATCACGGCCAAGGGCTTCATCACCACCGACAAGATCAAGCAGAACACCTATTTTGGCGCCACCATGAATGTAGGTATAAAACCGCCCTTTAGCCTCGACCCGTCGAAAGCGTCGCACGGAGACATTTTCGCCGAGCTTACCGATAAGGGCGGTACGAACTTTCTCAACCGTCTGGCCTGACAAGGACTGCGCCGATAAAGCATCCACCGTCGTTACCGACCCCTGATCCATAGCGATACGGGCGAGATCCGCCGCAAAGCCCAAGAAATCATCGTTCTTAGCAACAAAATCTGTCTCGCAATTAAGCTCCACAATGGCGGCCAAGGACTCTCGAGTTGCAATGGCAACCACCCCCTCGGCGGCAACGCGTGATGCTGCTTTGCTTGCTTTCGAGCCCAGACGAACACGAAGAATCTCTTCGGCTTTCTCAAGGTCACCATCGGCCTCGGTTAAGGCCTTTTTGCACTCCATCATGGGCGCATCGGTCTTCTCTCGTAACTCTTTTACCATGCTTGCTGAAATATCAGGCATTGTTTACTCCATTAATAGCGGTCAAAACAACATGAGGTCTGCAATTAGGCTGTGGCCTCGGGCGCATCCACTTCAACGAATTCTTCAGACTCTTGAATGGTCTGCACGAGATCTGAGACAGCCTCGGTTCGGCCCTGCAGAATGGCATCTGCCAAAGCACTTGCATAAAGGCGAACTGCACGACTTGCATCGTCGTTGCCGGGAATAACGTAATCGATACCCTCGGGAGAATGGTTAGTGTCAACGACACCAACCACTGGAATACCCAGCTTGTTGGCTTCTTGTATGGCTATCTTGTGATAGCCGACATCAACGACAAACATAGCATCAGGAAGTCCGTTCATGTCTTTGATACCACCCAGAGCTTTATCAAGCTTCTCAAGTTCGCGCTCGAAACGCAGACCCTCTTTTTTAGACATACGCTCAAGGCCGCCCTCTTCGACGTTGGCTTCCATTTCCTTGAGCCGCTTTATGGATGTCTTCACGGTTTTGAAGTTTGTTAGCATGCCGCCAAGCCAACGTTGGTCAACATAAGGCATGCCAGCTCGGGTTGCTTCTTCTTGAATAATTTCACGGGATGCGCGCTTGGTGCCAACAAACAGCACAGAGCCTCGTCGCGACGATAGTTTGCGAATGAAGCTAAGAGCATCATTCATATTTGCCACAGTGGCCTCAAGGTTGATAATGTGAATCTTGCTACGGTGCCCGAAAATGTACTGAGACATTTTAGGATTCCAAAAACGAGTCTGGTGACCAAAATGGACACCAGCCTCAAGCATCTCACGCATGGATACGGTTGACATAGAGTTTATCTCCGGCAAGGGTTAGGATTAGCCCTCGACACGGTCTTTTTTAAAGACACCCTTGCATCGAGGACCACATTTTTTAAAAAAAACATGAAATTATAAGCAGTTATGCCAGTTTCTATCAAATCAGCTCAAGACATTGAAGGCATGCGGGTTGCTGGCCGGCTTGCCTCCGAAGTGCTTGACCATCTCGCTCCTCAAATCCGGCCCGGAATTACGACCGAGGCTATCGACCAGATCTGTCATGACTACATGGTCAATGTCCAGCAAACCATCCCTGCGCCTTTGAATTACTGCCCGCCGGGCTACTCGCCCTATCCCAAATCGGTCTGCACCTCCGTCAACCATCAGGTCTGCCATGGAATACCTGGCTCCAAGATGCTCAAAGGAGGCGATGTGGTGAATGTGGATATCACTGTCATTAAAGACGGCTATCACGGAGACACAAGCCGCATGTTTTACGTAGGGGCCCCCTCAATTGCGGCTAAACGCCTTTGCGAAGTCACGCACGCATGCCTCTGGAGGGGTATTGAGCAGGTCGCGCCGGGCCGAGCACTAGGCGATATCGGTCATGCCATTCAACAACATGCCGAAGCCTCGGGTTACTCGGTCGTTCGTGAATTCTGCGGTCATGGGATTGGTAAAGTTTTTCATGAGGAACCTCAGGTGCTCCACTACGGTAAGCCCGGCACAGGCTTAAAGCTTCAGGCGGGCATGACCTTTACCATCGAGCCCATGATCAATCTAGGTCGGCCTGAGATACGCGAACTGGCCGATGGCTGGACGATCGTCACCAAAGATCACAGCCTCTCCGCGCAATGGGAGCACACCATCCTTGTAACGGAATCTGGCTTCGAGGTGCTCACGGTCTCAGAAGGCAGTCCCGATTGGGCTCGCACCCGACCAAGCCACGCAAGCATCTAGCCAACTAGGAGCCCATCGTCGCATCGACCGTTCCTTTTTCAACCCCAAATTGCATGGAAGCCTCGGACACGGGCAACAAAACTCATTCGACGCAAGCGCTTCGACAACGAGTTAAAGATTGCCGCATTAAGAACTCCCAAGGCTGGCAAGCCCAGGGCAACCCCGTACAGCTCAGTCAACAGTTAAGCCTTGCCATTGATGACTGCCTGAAGTGCCTTTGGGAGAGCGCTGACCTCCCCAAGGTGGCACTGGTTGCCGTCGGGGGGTACGGTCGCGGTGAGCTTGCCCCTTTTTCCGATATTGACCTTCTTATTTTATTGCCGAAGGCCAGCGATGCGCAGCACCATGAGGCGGCCATTGCTGGGTTCGTTACGGCACTTTGGGATATTGGCCTAGATGCGGGTCACAGCGTTCGCGATGTTGACGAATGCATTCGTCAGGCCCAGGGCGATCTTACCGTTGCAACTGCGTTGCTTGAGTCGCGCCTGCTTGCAGGCCCCCAAGCCTTACTTAGCGAGCTTCAAGCAAGGTGGCAGTCATCAATAAGCCTCGAATGGTTTGTTCAAGGTAAAAAACTTGAATTGCGTCAGAGGCACGCACGATTTCAAGACTCGCCCTACTCGCTTGAACCCAACATCAAAGAGAGCCCTGGCGGTCTGCGCGACCTGCAAGTCATTCGATGGATTGCCACCTCCCTTGGGGTTGGAACAACCTGGAAAGCTCTAGAAACAAGAGGCCTTCTTACCTCGGAAGAATCTCGACAACTGCAACAGCACCAGACTGTTTTACTGAACCTACGGGCCCAGCTTCATCTCCTGGCTAACCGTAGAGAAGACCGGCTTGTCTTCGATCTACAGAACAGGCTCGCCGCCCAGTTGGGCATGGAAGCAACAAAAGGTCGACGCGCAAGTGAACTTCTTATGCAGCGATACTATCGCGCGGCCAAAGTCATTTACAAAGTGACGGCCATCTTGCTCGCGGAACTTGACGTCCCGCCCTCAAAAATGGTTCACGATGTCGGCAAGATAACAACAAAGGGTCATGAGGCTAAGCCCGAGGGTCGAAAGATTGACGACTCTTTCTCTGAAGTCCGCGGACTACTGGATATTCGTGACGAGTCTCTTTTTCAAGAGGACCCGCCGCTCTTGCTAAGAAGCTTTCTGGTCATGCAGAGAGAGAGTAGCCATCGAGGCATGACAGCGCGGACGCTGCGAGCGCTTTGGAACAATCGTGAGCTGGTTGATCGCAACTTTCGAGAAAGCCCCAACAACAAAATGTTGTTTCTAGAAATTTTCAAACAGCCAAGGGGCATCGTGCATGCGCTTCGTATCATGAATGACCTTGGACTCTTGGGCCGGATGTTGCCTGTTTTTCGACGAATTGTTGGCCAGATGCAGCACGACCTCTTCCACGTCTACACCGTCGATCAACATATTCTGCAGGTCATACGGAACCTTCGACGACTGCACATGCACGAGCACGCGCACGAGTTTCCGCTTCTCACAGAAGTGGTCGAGGAGCTTCCAGAGACTTGGCGACTGTACTTAGCGGCGCTCTTTCATGACATTGCAAAAGGTCGCGGGGGCGATCATTCCGACCTCGGAGCAAAAGAGGTGGCTCGATTTTGTAAAAGCTACGGGCTCCGCCAGACTGACCAAGATCTGCTGGTTTTTCTTGTTCAGGAGCATCTCACGATGTCATCGTTCGCTCAGAAGCAAGACTTAGCGGATCCCGATGTTATTCATCGATTTGTCGATCTGGTAAAAACCGAAGAACGGCTTAAAGCGCTTTACGCCCTAACGGTCTCCGATATTCGTGGCACCAGCCCAAAGGTTTGGAATGCCTGGAAAGCCAAACTTCTTGAAGAGCTTTACCAAAAATCACTCGTTCTCATAAAAGCTCGCGGCAAGGGCGACTTCTTGCAGTCAGCCCAGACCGTGCTCGGACAAAGTACGAACGACAAACGCAAACAAGCCGAGCAGACACTGCATCAACTCGGGCAGTCAGCCGAGCCAGCACGCGTTTTCTGGCGAGCGCTTGAGGCAAGTTATTTCCAAAGACACTCCGCGGCCGAAATTGCCTGGCACGCCCGGCACCTTGCCTACCCATGTGTTGCCGTAGGAACCCGAGTTTTTGCCCGACTGGCACCGAACCAGGAGGGACTGCAGGTTGTCGCCTACACCAACGACTCCGACGAGCTCTTTGCGAGAATTACCGCTTATTTTTATCAACACAATCTGCCTGTCCTCGATGCGCGAATTCATACGACGCGTAACGGCTATGCCCTCGATGCCTTTGTTCTCGATCACCAGGCCTATCCTGGTCACTCAAGAGAAATGCTAAGCCTTATCGAGGCCGGACTTCCGACTTGGCTTAGTGCGAATGTAACCCTGCCACCTGTTGGGCAGGGCCGTCAATCCCGACAGTCTCGACACTTCCCTGTTCCGGCCTCGGTGACGCTGTCACCCGATGCTCGTCAAGAGTTCTACATTTTGTCCATTGCTGCCACAGACCGTTCAGGACTGCTTTATGCAATTTCCCGTTGCCTTGCCCAGTATAAGATCACCATCCACGCAGCCCGAGTTGCAACCCTTGGTGAACGGGCCGAGGATATCTTTTTGATCAAGGGTTCAGGCCTTGAGCGCGAGGCCTTCCAGGTCAAGCTTGAGGCAGACCTTTTAAACGCAGTGGACACGAATCAAGACCTTGCGGCCTGATTAGAATTGACCGAACAATTAGGTGTTTTCGCTCAGCCAGTCGCTGAAGGCTTGACCTTCTTGAGGGTGACGTTTTGCAAGTGTCACCGTTGCCTGTAAGTAGCCCTGCTTCGAGCCACAGTCAAATCGCGTTCCCTGAAAACGATAAGCCAGAACAGGCTCATCGGCCAATAGCTTCTCAATGGCGTCCGTAAGCTGAATCTCGCCGCCCTTGCCTGGCGGCTGAGAGGCAAGAATGTCAAAAATTCGTGGGGTTAATAAGTAACGACCAACAACTGCGAGAGTTGATGGGGCTTGGTCGATCGCAGGCTTTTCTACAATGCCCGTCATGCGCTCGGTGCAACTACCCCAAGGACTGCTTTGGACAATGCCATATTTATTGGTCTGATCGTATGGGACATCTTCAACGGCTACAATGCTTGCCCGATGGGCCCGATACTCATCCACCATCTGCCCAATTACCGAGCGATCGGGGTCCGCGGAATCCATTAAGTCATCGGCAAGAACAACCGCAAAGGGCTCATTGCCCACGGCGGGCCTTGCACAAAGAACCGCATGACCAAGACCAAGGGCCTCGGGCTGACGAATGTAAATGCAGTTAATGGACGAGGGGGCAACACTGCGCACAAGCTGCAATAGATCCTGCTTCCCTTTTGCCTCAAGCTCGGCCTCAAGCTCATATGCCTTGTCGAAGTGATCTTCAATTGCACGCTTGGAACGACCGGTAATAAAGATCATTTCGGTGATACCGGCAGAGGCTGCCTCCTCGACGGCGTATTGAATAAGCGGCTTATCAACGATAGGCAGCATCTCTTTGGGGCTGGCCTTGGTTGCAGGCAAAAACCGGGTGCCGAGACCAGCAACTGGAAATACCGCTTTGCGAACGGGCGAACTGCTCTCGCCGACTGAAGAATGAGAAATATCTGCACTAGTATTCATTGGACGACTCACTGTCTTTTTCGGAAGTTGAAATGGCGTGAAGAAACGACGCCTCATCAAGCACGGTAACACCCAGGCTATTGGCCTTGTCAAGCTTGCTTCCCGCGTTCTGACCAGCAATGACAAAGTCGGTGCGCTTAGATACCGACCCGGTGACTTTGCCACCCAAAGCCTCAATGATGGCCTGAGCCTCGTCACGGGAGTGAGACGTTAACTCCCCGGTTAACACACAGGTCTTGCCCGTAAAGAGACTGGAATGCTCGCTGACGGGCGCCTTAACAGACTGCTCCAAAGCGGGCAGTTCGACAGTCACATGGTCAAGAAGCAGGTCAAGCTCGACAACGGATGACGGTGAGTTGAAGAAAGCCTGAATGGATTGCGCCACTACAGGCCCCACATCGGGTGCCTGAGTAAGCTCCTGGAGGCTGGCTTGGCGAAGAGCATCGACACTGCGAAAGAACAAAGCGAGGTCTTTTGCCGTCTTCTCACCAACGTGGCGAATACCCAGGCCAAAAATAAAACGGGCAAGACTCACGTTACGTGAGCCTTCAATTTCCTCCAGAAGCTTGCCAGCAAGCTTCTGGCCCATACGGTCGAGTGTTAAGAGATCGCTCTCGGTGAGCCGATACAAATCTGCAAGATGCTGAACCAACCCGACCTCAATCAGCTGCTCAGCCAGTCGATCACCGAGACCCTCAATATTCATTGCTCGCCGATGCGCAAAATGCAGCAGAGCCTGAACACGCTGTGCCGAACAGCTAAACCCCGAGACACAGCGCCAGACAGCCTCGTCGGGGGGCCTCTCAAGCGGTCCCTCGCAAACGGGGCAGCGTTTCGGCATCTCAAATCGCTGGGCGCTCTCTGGGCGCAACTCGGGGACAGCGGCAACTACCTCAGGAATGACATCACCCGCCCTACGCACCCACACCGTGTCACCAATCCAGAGATTCTTACGATGAATTTCAGCCTCGTTGTGCAATGTGGCATTTGTTACAAGAACACCTCCCACGCGAACCGGTTCAAGTCGGGCCACAGGGGTCACCGCACCCGTACGCCCAACCTGGCAGTCAATACCCAAAAGCTTGGTCATGGCCTGCTCCGAAGGCCATTTATAGGCGACCGCAAAGCGAGGTGTCCGCGCAAGGAAGCCTAAGCGCTCTTGTTGAGCAAGGGACTCGAGCTTTATAACAACGCCATCAATATCGAAGTCAAGGCTGGGCCGGGAAAGCTCTGCCTTCCGGATAAAAGCAATCACCTCATCAACCGAGGCGTCCCGAAGGCGAGAGTCGCAGACCGGAAAGCCACTTGCTTTAAGAAGCTCCAGTTGCTCAGAGTGGGTTTCAACGGTTTGTGCAACAGACCCCGACAGCCCCAAGAGGTTGTAAGCAAAAAAGCGAAGGGGACGCGAGGCGGCAACGGCACTGTCAAGCTGACGCATCGTTCCGGCGGCGGCATTACGGGGATTCGCGAAGGTCTTTTCCCCACGGGTTTGCTGGGTTTCATTCAGCCTGAGGAAATCTGAGCGGGCCATAAAAACCTCACCTCTTACTTCAAATTCACCTTCTAATTTGTTGTTTTTAATTAATATTAATGGAACAATCTTGGCGGCCATTACGTTTGCGGTCACGTCCTCCCCAAGGGTGCCATCCCCTCGTGTGGCCGCCGTAATAAGCATCCCCTCTCGATACCTAAGGCTAAGCGCCAGGCCGTCAAACTTTAGATCAACCGCATAGCGAAGGCTGTGAACTTCTGCCGCTTGAACTTCAAGAAGATTCGCGATGCGCTCTCCAAACTGATATACCGCAGCCTCCCCTGCAATATTTGCAAGTGACAGCATCGGCCTCTCGTGGGTAACGGTAGAAAATCCCTTCTGTGGGCTTGACCCGACTCGACCCAAAGGCGACTGAAGCCTCAATGGGTGCCCAGGGTCAAGTTGAGCCTCAAGAGCCTCAAGCTCTCTTACAAGCAGGTCATAAGCCTCATCGGAAATCTCTGGCGCATCGCTGGCGTGGTAAAGCCCCTGATGGCAAAGAAGCTCGGCCTGACGGCGCTTAATTTCTTCAACCAAAGGTTCCGTCATGTCAGACCTAAAAAATATGACTTAAGTAAAGATTCGTTTAGAAAGGTCGCCTCCAGGCACCAAACCCGCATCAACCAGCGCACGCACCCTTTGCTGTATCTGCGTTGCAATTACAGCGAAGGCCCGCTCATCCAAAGTAACGTTGCGCTCATCAACTAATTGACCTCCAAGGCTCTGCTGGATAGATCGTGCTGCCACCACCATGGCCGACCATGCCCTTGCTGGCTCATCAACCCGCGGCAAGTCCATCATAAAGCCAAGTAAGGCACCTTGGTCACCAGGTAAGACGCTAAAGACGATGTCATCCGAGCCTTCGTGCTGCATGAAGAAACGGCCCTTTCCCCAGGTTAAAAGTCCCGCATGCCTCGCAGCCTTCTCGATTGAAGCAAGGCTGGGGGCCCGATCGGTAACCAGGTTGAACTGAACCTGAGCATCAAGTGCAAGTAATTGTTCCTCCGCCTGACGCGCAAGACGGATCACCTCCGAAGGATCCAGATTCGAACTCGTGATTGTCAGCTCGAGAGACGCCGCGAGCTCATCACAACGCGCTGAAAATTCGTCAAGCTCAAGCAGGTTCAGAAAGCCTGAGCGTCCCGCAAGTGCAATGGCAAGGCAGGCCTGGTGAAACCCCGGGCCTTCAATACAGCGTGCTGGCTTAGAGCCAATTCGTCGTACAGTCCGAAGCTCATTAAGTACGGTCTCTGGCATACGGCCAAGACACTCAAAACAGATGGCCACCTCGAACACCGTCGGTCCATCCCAGTTATCGTCTTGAACACCGCTCAACACTTCACGAGGCTCTGATACGGATGGGCTGTCAATGTCGACGGCCTCACCTAGGGGTTCACTGGTCACCGGGGTTGCAGTACGTTCCGCGACCTCTTGAGTCTCAGAGCGGCCCCAAAAACCAGTGACCTCACCGGCCTTGCGATGCTGCCGCAACTCAATAAGGTTAAGCACGGCAACCGCCAACAAGAGACCCAAAGCCAACAAACCAAGGGCCACCCAAAGGGAGTCCCAGCCTATAGCCTCCATCACAAGCTAGGCAGCATCCCGCACAAAGCTACTTGCCATATCAAGATCAACAGCAACCAGTCGCGAGACGCCTTGCTCTTGCATGGTCACTCCGACAAGATGCTCGGCAAGCTCCATGGATATCTTGTTGTGCGTAATAAAAATAAATTGAGTCGCCTCGGACATTTTCTCGATAAGGCGCGAGAGCCGCTCGGTATTCGGATCATCCAAGGGCGCGTCCACCTCATCTAACAAACAGAAAGGTGCTGGATTGAGCTGGAACAAGGCGAAGACAAGGGCAATTGCTGTTAGGGTTTTTTCGCCGCCCGAAAGAAGATGAATAGTGGTGTTCTTCTTGCCTGGCGGTTGCGCCATGACCTGTATGCCGCTGTCTAAAATTTCCTCGCCTGTTAAAACAAGCCGCGCCTCACCGCCACCGAATAGGGTTGGGAAAAGCCGCCCAAAATTATCGTTAACGGTGTCATAAGTCGACTGCAGTAATGCACGGCTTTCGCGATCAATCTTTCGAATCGCGTCCTCAAGCGTCTCAACTGCACCCTGAAGGTCATCGGCCTGCGCCCGAAGAAAAGTCTGGCGCTCATTAGCCTGCTCAAGCTCGGCAAGGGCTGCAAGATTCACCGCACCAAGAGCATCAATTTCGCGCTGCAGACGATTGATCTCTGCTTGAAGGTTCGAGGCCTCTGGAAGTTCGGGAGGGGGCATACGATCAGGCCAGCTTTGAATTAACTCATCAACCTCAAGTCCCGACTCGAGAATCTGCTGGCTAATTTGCTCTAAGGCCGCCTGAGCCCCTGCGAGGGCGGTATCGGCCTGAATCATTCGCTCTCGGAAAGGATCCGATTCACGCTCGAGGGTCAGCCTTTCTTCGTCTTTGTGGCGCAGAGCCTCGGCTGCCTCGTCAGCAACGGACCGAGCCTGTACCAGAGATGCCTCCCTTTCCAATCGCTCGGCGAGCAAAGACTGAAGGCTGCTTTGAGCCAGTTTGCTTACCGCATCTTCGAGCTCTGTTGATAAACGAGATAACTGTTCTTCGGTCTCTCGACGACGCTGCTCAAGATTCGCAGCCGCCTCTTGAAGCCCCGAGCATCGTTCTTTGAGCGAGCGCTCTGCGAGCAAGGACTCTTGCAGAAAGCTGTCCTTCTCAAGCAAGGACTGACGCGCTGACTGAAGGCGCTGACCCGATTGATCAAGTCGGGTCTGAAGCTGAGCAAGGGATTCGCGAAGCTGATCGGCCGCCTGCTGGGCGGTCTTTTGCTCAGCCTGCAACGATTCAATCCGCTGGGCAAGCTGATCGGCCTCCTCATTCAACAGCGCCTCGGCGTCGAACAGGTCTTTCTCTTTGGCCAGCAAACGCTCCGCTTTCTCGGTGAGCTTAAGCTGGGCAAGCTCAAGCTCGTGCAAACGCTGGCGAGCCTTAGCCTCTGTCTCTTGGGCATTCAAGGCCTGGCGACGCAGCCCCTGAAGCATATCTTCACGGCGCGATAAAAGATCCAGCAACTCTTGGGCAGAGAACTCTTGCCGCCGGCAGTCACGATCGAGTGATTCAACCTTCGCTTTGAGCTCTAAGACGCCAGAGTCGGCAGAGTCTTTCGCAAAGAACCGAAGTTCGCCCGCGCGAATAATATGTCCCTCTGGGCTTACCCAGAACTCGTCTTCAGACAACTGTCCTCGATTCTCAACGGCCTGGCGAAAAGAGTCTGCGCGACGGAAGCCCTTGAGCCATTGCCTACAGCGATCGGCAACGGTGCCTTCTCCCTGAATATCCAAGGAGAGTGCGTCAGTCGGTTCCGATAGCTTTGAGTGTGCCCCCTGGGCCTCGGACCAATGAAGCCCGATACGGGAAGGAGGCTCTGCGGCACGCAGGAGCGACTCAAGTGCCGAGGCCTCAATACCTAAAGCGGAGAGGCGATCGCCCAGCGCTGCCTCAATGGCACGCTCGGAGCCTGGCCGCACTGAGAGTTCTGACCAGACCGCCTTCGCGTTTGTAAGGGCACGTTCTTCAAGCCAGTCGGTCAGACGCTCCCGGGCCGATATTTTTTGAAGAGCTTCAATGTTAGCGGCCAAGCTTGCTCTCGACTTCTCAAGTTCAAGCGTGGTTTGCTGCACCTGAGCCCTTGCTTGAATGACTGCCTGGTCAGCCTGAGCCACACGATCAATTAGGGTTCGGTGATCGGCGCCTGCCAACTCGGCAAGTTCGAGAGCCTCGGCATACTGTTGGCGAATTGCAGTTAAGGCAGATTCATCAAGCTTCTCTAACTGTTGGCTTTGCTGTCGAAGGTCCTCAAGCCGGCCTTTGTGCTGCAACTGCCTTGCCGAGGTTTCTTGAATACGCATCGTAATGCCACGAATATCGGCATCGGAGGCAGCAAGGGTGGCCTTGGATTCAGAAAGCTGATTACTAAGCTCCTCAACCGCCTCTTCAACAGGACGAACGGCCTGACCCGCGGTATCGCGATCGGAGAGCCTCTTGGCGAGCTCTGACCGAATGGTCTCGAGAGACTCTTGAGCTTCGTTGAGTGCGGACGTCGATCTCTCGTGGTCGGTTTGGATTTGCTCCAGACTTGCCCGAGCCTCGGACTGAAGTGCGATCGAACGGTCTCGAATTTGTGTAAGCGAATGGTCCTCTGCTTCTCGGCGGGCAATGGACGTATTCAACTCAAATACAGAGGCCTGAACAGACTGAAGATTGGACTGTAACTCAACATAGCGAGCGTCAAGCTCTTCGCGTTCACGCAGCAAGGTGGCCTGCTTAGACCGAATAGACTCCAAGAGCTTCTCCGCCTCAAGGCGTTCTGTCGAATAGCGTCGTTGCGAGTGCTGCAATACAGACGAACGCACAGCGAGTAAAACCGTCTGTCGAGTGCGCTTGGTTGAAGTCAGGTCGTTGTACTGCTCTGCGACGGCCGCCTGCGCCGACAAAACCTCAACCCGCTTTTCAAGCTCTAGTCGAATATCCTCGACACGTGCAAGATTCTCGCGGGCATCGGCAAGTCGATGCTCTGTTTCCTTCCGACGCTCGCGATATTTTGAGACCCCTGCAGCCTCCTCTAGGAAGACACGCAGCTCCTCTGGGCGTGACTCGATAACGCGAGAGATCATGCCTTGACCAATAATGGCGTAAGCACGAGGACCGAGGCCTGTTCCTAGAAAAATATCGTAAACATCTTTGCGTCGAACCGACTGACCGTTAATGGTGTAAGAAGACTGCCCATCTCGCGCGAGAACGCGCTTCACCGAGAGCTCAGCGAAACGCCCCCAAGGACCTCCCAGGCGACCGAGGGAATTGTCAAAAATAAGCTCAACGCTGGCACGTCCGGCCGGTTTACGACTGCCTGAGCCATTGAAAATGACGTCATGCATCGACTCCCCTCGGAGTTCAGATGCCTTCGATTCGCCAAGAACCCAGCGCACCGCATCAATAACATTACTTTTCCCGCAGCCATTGGGGCCGACGATGCCAACCCGTTGGCGAGTAAGTTGCAATCCTGTGGGATCAACAAAAGATTTAAACCCGGCAAGACGGATTTGGGTGAGTCGCATAATGGCGGTAAGCTAAAGAGGATTGCTAGAAATGCTCGGGAAACTCGCTGCGAGGCTCGTAAAGACTCAAGCTTCGTATAATACCACTCGAGTCTTGGTGTTAATCGTCGTCCATTTACATCTCATTTGCTCGGTAACGTCGCTTAACTAACGCTTTCACTTAACCTCAACCTCAAACCATTCGTCTTTTATGCCTAGCTCGCCTTCTACAACGCTTGAAACTTTTGTGAACCCCGCCCCTCAGCGGGACTACCACGTGCATATCGAAATTCCCGAGTTCACCTGCCTCTGCCCTCTGACAGGCCAGCCTGACTTTGCAACGCTTGTTCTCGATTACATTCCTTCCCAGCGCAACCTTGAACTTAAAGCTCTTAAACTTTACGCATGGTCCTTTCGAGATAGGGGCGCCTTCCACGAGGCGGTTACGAATGAGATATTGGATGCCATGGTCGCCGCAACTGATCCACGGTTCATGCGACTGACCGCCAAATGGTACGTTCGAGGCGGCATTTTTACTACGGTGGTTGCTGAACATCGCAAAGCCGGCTGGGTGCCTCTGCCGGCTGTTGATCTTTCCCAAATTCCATCAGAACGTTTTATTCGAGAACCATAAACAGAACGAGCATTTCTTGGCCAAGTGCATGCCACGTGGCTATTCACCTCACCCCCAACCTTATAGAGCCTAGCCCAATGACGAACGACTCAACCTCCTCTCTTGCCAAGACCATCGACGATGCCTGGGACAACCGTGCCGACATCACTGCCCAGTCGGTGCCCGCCGCACTTCGAGGCGCTGTGCAACAGGTGCTCTCCGACCTTGATGCAGGAAAACTTCGAGTAGCTGAGAAGCAAAACGGTAAATGGCTTGTACATCAATGGATCAAGAAGGCCGTTCTCCTTAGCTTTCGACTCGCCGATAACAAGGCTATTCAATCGGGCGACTTGCAGTTCTTCGACAAGGTTCCCACCAAATTCGAAGGCCTCTCTCAAGACGAACTAACAGCAATGGGGGTTCGGGTTGTACCCCCCGCGGTTGCGCGCAGAGGGTCGTTTATTGCGCGCAATGTGGTTCTTATGCCTTCCTACGTCAATATTGGCGCTTATGTCGACGAGGGAACTATGGTTGACACCTGGGCGACGGTTGGCTCTTGCGCACAGATCGGAAAAAATGTTCACCTTTCGGGCGGTGTCGGGATTGGTGGGGTACTTGAGCCTCTGCAGGCAAACCCCACCATTATTGAAGATAACTGCTTCATTGGCGCCCGATCCGAGGTTGTTGAAGGGGTGATCGTAGAAGCAAACTCTGTACTTTCCATGGGTGTCTTCATTGGCCAGTCAACGAAAATCTTCGACCGCGAGTCCGGCGAAGTCTTCTACGGCCGCGTTCCAGAAGGAAGTGTAGTCGTTCCTGGCAGTCTGCCCTCTGCAGACGGTCGCTACAGCCTGGCCTGTGCCGTAATCGTTAAACGAGTCGATGCAAAAACTCGAGCAAAAACGGGTATTAACGAACTGCTTCGACTGGCTTGAATCAATGAGCAGAGGCCCTTCAACTGAGAGACCCGCAGTCGCCCCATAAGACATGGAAACCAGGCTTTTCGGCATCCAACAGTGCGACCAGGTTCGAGCCGCCCGGCGCTGGCTCGACTCCCGTGGCCTGGGTTACGTTTTTATTGACTTCAAGAAAGAGGCCCCCACCGAGCCTCTCATTCAAGAATGGCTAAAGCACCTGCCTTTTGATAGTCTTCTTAATAAGCGTGGTCGAACCTGGAGGACACTGCCCGAGGACCACCGCCGACAAATTGTCGACCAGCCCTCCGCGCTCGAACTCATGCTTAGCCACCCACTTGTTATCAAGCGACCTGTCCTCGTCACCCCGGATGAGAAGCTAGCGGTTGGATTCTCAAACGGCCTTTACACAAGTCTTTTCCCACAATCCCCTTAATTCACAGCCATGAAAAATACACAGGCACTGGCTTCAGAAACCCTCGAACTTGCCAAAGCGCTTATTCAGAGAGAGTCGGTAACGCCTGCCGATGGAGGCTGCTGCGAGCTTCTGGCTTCAAGGCTTCGGCCGCTTGGCTTTGAAACAGAGCTCCTAAACTATCATGACGTCACGAACCTCTGGGCAGTACGAGAAGGTGGCAGACCCGGACCCACGGTTGTTTTGGCGGGCCATGTCGACGTCGTCCCCCCCGGCCCCACTGAAAAATGGCTTCATGCCCCATTTTCTGCGACGCTTCACGATGGCTATTTGTACGGCCGAGGTGCGGCGGACATGAAGTCCTCGGTTGCTGCCTTCGCCACGGCTACCGAGGCGTTTATTCAGCAAACACCAAGCTTTCACGGGCGCATTGCCTACCTTATTACATCCGATGAGGAAGGCCCTGCGCTTCACGGTACGGTTGAGGTCCTTAGGGAACTTGCGCACCGTGGCGAGCCTTTGAACTACTGCATCATTGGAGAACCCACCTCAAGCCATAAGCTTGGCGACATCATTAAAAATGGACGACGAGGGACTTTGTCGGGCAAGGTTTACATCCGTGGAAAACAAGGGCACGTAGCTTACCCGCACTTAGCCGAGAACCCTATCCATCGTTTTGCCCCAGCTCTTACCGAACTTGCGGCCATTCGTTGGGATGACGGGAACACCTACTTTCCGGCGACCACCTGGCAGGTCTCTAATATTCATTCCGGAACAGGAGCAGGTAACGTTATCCCGGGAGAGCTCGTGGCGGATTTTAACTTTAGGTTTGGAAGCGTTTCAACACCAGACGCATTAAAACAGCGACTGGAGTCTGCTCTAAACCAGCATGGTCTTAGCTACACCATCGACTGGAATCTTGGAGGCGACCCCTACCTTACCCCGTCAGGAACGCTCTGCGACATTGTTCAAGAAAGTATTCGAAGCGTATGCAAGATCGAACCGCAACTCTCGACAACGGGTGGCACATCGGATGGGCGGTTTATTGCGAAACACTGCAGAGAGGTCATTGAGTTCGGCCCTATCAATGCAAGCATTCATCAGATTAACGAACGTATTCTTGCCACAGACCTTCTTCCCTTAGCTCAAATCTATCTCGAAAGCCTCACTCGACTGCTGGCCTCATCGTCCAGCCCCGCAGTGCAAGCCGCGTCGAGCTAATGGCGAAATGAAAAACTCCACAAGCGAATTCAATAGTTCGCCTAACGGTCATTCCGACTGGACGCATGAACTATGCAGTGTCTCTGATTGGATTCGCTTTTCTATCAGCGAGATGCATCGAGGCGGCTGTGTCCTGGGTCAGGGTTGCCAGGACTGGCTCGATGAAGCCCGATGGCTTGTGCTCTCAAGCCTTTCTCTTCCAATCGACCTTGAAGATCAAAGTTTATTAGGCGCTCGGCTAACCCTGCAGGAACGCCAAAGACTTGCCGCGGCTCTTAGACGCCGCACAGCAGACCGTGAGCCAACAGCCTATATCCTTCAAGAGGCTTGGCTACGAGGCTTTCGATTTAAAAGTGATGCACGGGCCATTATTCCTCGCTCCTTCCTTGCGAAATGGCTTAGTCCCGTTGATCTTCCGAACATTGAAGATACGAATGCGCCACTACGGGTGTTAGACCTCTGCACAGGATCCGGTTGCCTTGCTGTTTTAGCAGCACTTCATCTTCCCAATGCTCGTGTGTGGGCAACAGATATTTCCAGCGACGCACTTGGCCTGGCCGCAGAAAACATTAGTGCTTTCAGTCTTGAATCACGCATCACTCTGCTTGCGGGAGATGGCCTGCAAGCCCTGGAGACCTTAAAGCCAAAAATCACTTTCGATCTCATTGTCTGTAACCCTCCCTACGTCAATAGCGCGTCGTACTTGCAACTTCCCCCTGAATTCAAGGCGGAGCCTGGGCTTGCCCATCACGGGGGTGAGGATGGCATGCAGTTTATTAAGACACTGCTTCAGGGCTATGGGGCCCTATTGGTCCACGATGGCTGCCTACTGCTTGAAATTGGTCATGAGCTCTTAGAGTTTAACCGCCTGGTCAACGAAGGCCCTTTTAAGCAACTTCCTATTACTTGGCTTGAGACGGAGTCGGGAGAGCAGGCGGTTGTAAGGCTTGAACACCCCCAACGAACTTACTAACACACCATCCCAACTCGAAGCGAAGACCCAATGCTTACTGTAGCGTACCTTTCGCTCTGGGGAGAGTGGGTAATGGAATGAGGTCAATACCCTCATCGAACAAGGCCTTGGCCTCTTCTGCCGTTGCCTCACCAACGATTGATCGCTCGGGTACCCCTTGGTAATGCATTTTTCGGGCCTCTTCGGGGAAGTCCTTGCCTACGTAGTCGGACTGCTCAATAAGACTTTTTGCCATCTCAATGATCTTCTGATGCACAAGGGCCTGCATTCTGTGCGTTGCTGCGGCCGGCATAACGTTAAGTTCGTTAGGTTCAACCGATGAATTGGAAGACTTGGAGGCACCGGAAACGATGTAGGCGGCCGTAGGAATACGATGGGCAAGCGAGGAGCAAAGTGGGCATTCCAGAAGACCCTGGCTATGTTGGTTGTCGCAAACCTCTGCCGACGCAAACCAGCCCTCGAAGGTGTGACCTTGCTTACACTGTAGGTTGAATATCTTCATACTTTTCATTGAAATGACCTCTTCTATTGTAAGCGCTGAAGTCCTTCTTGAGACCCTTAAAGAGTCTTGCAAGACCCCGGGCGCCTCTCGGCCAATCATTGTCGATGTTCGCTCCCCTTCGGAGTTCGCCCTCGACCATGTCCCAGGCGCTATTAACCTGCCTGTGCTTACTGACGAACAAAGGCATATTGTCGGTACTCTTTATGCTGGGGACCGCTTTGAGGCCAAGAAGCTCGGAGCCGCAATGGTCTCAAAAAATATTGCCATGCACCTCGAGGGACCGATTCGTTCATGGCAAAAGTCTGATCATGCCCTTATTTATTGCTGGCGAGGTGGGCAGCGAAGCCGCTCGTTATGGCACGTGCTTGGGCAAGTGGGGCTCAGCGTAAAAGTCCTTGAAGGTGGCTACCGTGCCTATCGTACTGCGCTGGTCAAGGGGCTGCCAGAGCTTGTGTCAGGGATTAAATGGCGAGTCATTTGTGGAATGACCGGGTGCGGTAAGACAAGACTTCTAAAGGCGCTTGCCAATCAAGGTAAACAGGTTTTAGATCTCGAGGCCATTGCAATACATAAAGGTTCACTGCTTGGGCTAGGTCCTGGCCAGCAGCAACCAAGCCAGAAACTTTTTGAGTCACGCTTATGGCACGCACTGGGTCAGCTCGACCCCAGTCATCCTGTCTACGTTGAATCAGAAAGCCGAAAAATTGGACAAGTGCAGGTTCCAGAGTCTCTCATCTTAGCCATGCGGGCGAGCGAGTGCGTTGAACTTCAAGCATCCGAAGGCGACCGGGTGAAATTGCTTCTACAGGAATATGCACACTTTCTTGAAGATCCTGAGGCCTTGATGACGCAGCTTAGAAAACTTGTACCTCGTCATGGGCACGAGCGCGTCAACGAATGGCTTAACAAAGTGGAAACGCAGCAGTGGGAACCTTTCGTGCGCTCCATTCTGACGGAACACTACGACCCGAGCTACTCGGGATCCATTCAAAGGAACTTCCCAAAAATAGCAAGTGCAACTTCGTTGAAGCTTATGGGAATCAGCGCGAAAGACTACGAGTCGCTTGCTGCAAGCTTTTCGGGGTAGCGCTTTACATCAAGCACCTTTTCTTGGTGCCGTACCCAAGACGTAAAGGATTCCTGAGCCTCAAGCCGCTCTAGACTTGAGAAGATTGCCCCAACACGCTCACGAACTTCAGCGGCAGACTCCTCGGGCAGCTTGGACTCCACCCAAACGGCGACAAAACTACCGAAATTAGAACCGATCTCTACTACGCGTGGGTCCTGCATAAGAAAGTCGGAAGCAAAGAGCTGCACACCAAGATCGCGAAGCCCAGAGGGACCCGCCTTCCCGATGACAGGCTGCAGTACAGCCAGAGAAGATCGACTTATCCAAAACTCCCTAGCATTCGAAGGCTTCTGAGATAAAGATGCTCGATTCGTATCCACCCACTGCTGGGCAGCCTGTCGTGCGAGCTTGGTTGCTGTTTCTCTCTGAAGCTCGGTCTGAATACGGCTACTGACAGCGGACAATGGCAAGGGCTTGGCGGGCTCATGAACCAAGACGCGCGCACTAACAAAAAGACCAGGCCTGACTTCAATGGATTCGGTGTTACGCCGGTCGACGAGAACGTCATTCGAAAAGAGTGCTGCTCGAAGAGCCTCGTGGTTCAGCACCAAGCTGTCGTCTTGGGAAAGGCCAGACCCACCAAGTGGCTCGTCACGGACAAGCCCTTTAAATCTTAATATGCGAAGCCCTAGAGCATCCGCGGCGGGCTTCAGAGAATCACTTTGCTCGTAGACCAGGTTACTAAACTGCTCAACAAGCTCCGCGGAAGATGGGTCTTTCAAAACCAGCCACTCAAGATCCACCCGCTCACTGGTCTGGAACTCGGACGACCGGGCCTGATAGGCGGCCTCAATATCCTGCGGGCTAGGGATGGCCTTGGCCAAAAAAGACTCTGAGGGAAAGCTAAGCAGCCAGAGCCGACGGGACTCTGACTCGGACCGACTAAGGCGACGCGCCAGTAAACGCGAGCCGAATTGAGATTCTGCAATCGCGCGGGGCAACCTGTCGGCCATGAGATCACTTCGGAGGTCAACTTCGAACTGTTGGGTTGTTAAACCCCTGGCTTCCAAAAACTTTTTCGCATGCTCAAAGTCGTAACGCCCATCAACCTGAAACTGGGGCACTTCGGCGATTAGCGAGGCTAACTGGTCGTCAGGAATGAACATGCGCGCGCGCAGTGCAGAAGATAGCACCACCTCACGCTGAATGAGTTCATCAAGCGTCTGCACTCTACTTGCCGGTGTGTCAAAAGCGGATACCGGCACCTGCCCGCTAAATTGAGCGGACATGGCATCGAGAGAACGTTGATGCGCCTGCTGCCATTGCTGCTGGGTGATGGGGCGACCACCCACCTCTGCAAGGCCGCTTGACGACGCTTGGGGATTCACCATATCCCAAGCTCCAACAATCACGAAGGAAGGAACGATCACTAGCAACAGCAAAAACTGAAGCAAACGGCGGTTACGACGGAAGGCGTCTAGCATATGAAGTGTTGGCGGAGCGGACGGGACTCGAACCCGCGACCCCCGGCGTGACAGGCCGGTATTCTAACCAACTGAACTACCGCTCCGAATTAATGAAGCTTGAAAGTATACAGTAGCAAAAAACCAGCTTCAGAGAACAACGGTTTGAATTGCAGTGGTGGGTGCTGAGAGGCTCGAACTCCCGACCTACGCCTTGTAAGGGCGCCGCTCTACCAACTGAGCTAAGCACCCACGGCAACACAAACTAGTTAAGTGAATCTTTAAGGGCCTTGCCCGGACGAAACTTCGGGAGCTTAGCAGACTTAATTTTGATCGTCTCACCGGTGCGTGGATTTCGGCCGGAACGCGCGGCACGCTTGGTCACCGCAAAGGTGCCAAAGCCAACGAGGGTTACCGACGACCCCTTCTTGAGGTTCGTTCGAACGCCCATCATGAACGCCTCGAGTGCGCGACCTGCAGCCGCCTTGGAAATATCGGCATACTTTGCCATGAGTTCAATCATCTCGGTCTTATTCACAACGTCATGTCCTTATTATTTTTGATTAGCAGAAAGTAGTGCTTAAACCAAGCCTCTTGGCCAAAAGAAAAATGATTAAACGCCAAACGCGTTCGACAGGTCAAGTCTTCGCGGCATGTATTTCCCATGACTTTCCCTAATGCGTAGTGGTGTCCGTGCTTGATGCAGGCGCAATATCAACCCCAGTTTTTTTCGCCGCAGCAGCGTCAATCTCGGGTGCGTCCTCGATGGGCGTAGGAACCCCCGCCAAGGCAAGTTCAAGCACCTTGTCGATCCAGCGCACTGGAATGATCTCGAGTGAGTTTTTTACATTCGCGGGAATCTCAGCAAGATCTCTTACATTTTGCTCTGGTATGAGCACCTTCTTAATACCGCCTCGATGGGCAGCAAGCAGCTTCTCTTTGAGGCCACCAATTTGGAGCACCTCACCGCGAAGGGTAATCTCACCGGTCATCGCAACATCCGCGCGAACCGGAATGCCAGTTAAAACAGAAACCAAAGCTGTTGTCATGGCAATTCCCGCGCTTGGCCCGTCTTTCGGGGTGGCACCCTCAGGTGCATGAATATGCAAGTCACGCTTTTCAAAAACGTCGTCTGAGATTCCAAGGCGACGGGCACGACTTCGAACCACCGAACGCGCCGCCTCCACTGATTCTTTCATGACATCACCAAGCGACCCAGTGCGAATGATATTGCCCTTTCCTGGCATAACTGCCGCTTCGATAGTAAGCAGCTCACCCCCAACCTCCGTCCAGGCTAAGCCCGTGACCTCACCAACCTGGTCCTCCTTCTCGGCCACGCCGAATGTATAGCGCTTAACCCCAAGGTAGTCTTCTATGTTTTCGGCGGCTACTTTAAATGGAAGGTCATTCGAAGACTTTGCCTTCAGACCAAGAACACGACGAGTGACCTTGCGACAAATTTTAGAAAGCTCTCGTTCCAAACCACGAACTCCTGCCTCGCGGGTGTAAGAGCGAATAATCTCCCTTACGGCATCCTCGGCAACTTCCACCTCGCCTTCCTTAAGGCCGGTGTGCTTAATTTGTTTGGGTAAAAGATAGCGCTGGGCAATATTGACCTTCTCATCCTCGGTGTAGCCCGAAAGGCGAATCACTTCCATACGATCGAGAAGTGCCGCGGGAATGTTCATAGAGTTTGCTGTTGCCACAAACATGACATCCGACAAGTCATATTCCACTTCCACGTAATGATCGGTGAAGCTGTGGTTTTGCTCTGGGTCGAGAACCTCAAGCAATGCACTGGCCGGGTCACCTCTAAAATCCATGCCCATCTTATCAACTTCATCAAGCAGAAAGAGAGGATTGCGCACGCCGACTTTTGTCAGGCTCGTTAAAATCTTACCCGGCATTGAGCCAATGTAAGTGCGGCGATGGCCTCGAATCTCGCTTTCGTCACGAACACCGCCTAAAGCCATACGAACAAACTTGCGATTGGTTGCACGTGCAATGGACTGACCCAAGGAGGTCTTACCCACTCCGGGCGGCCCAACCAGGCAAAGAATAGGCGCCTTCACTTTGTCGACGCGTTGTTGAACAGCAAGGTATTCAAGAATGCGCTCTTTCACCTTTTCAAGACCAAAGTGCTCCTCTTCAAGCACCTCTTCGGCAGTACCAAGATTGCCATTAACCTTGCTCTTCTTTTTCCAGGGAAGCGCCACCAACGCATCGACGTAGTTGCGAACAACTGTGGCTTCGGCGGACATCGGCGACATCATGCGTAGCTTTTTAAGCTCTGCCAGTGCCTTGTCCTTTGCCTCTTTGGGCATGCGAGCAGCTTTGATCTTTTTATCGATCTCATCAAGCTCGTTATCCTCGCCTTCGCCCAGCTCTTTGTGAATAGCCTTAACCTGCTCATTCAGGTAATACTCGCGCTGACTCTTCTCCATCTGGCGTTTCACGCGCCCACGAATACGCTTTTCCACCTGAAGAATGTCGAGCTCGGTTTCAATTTGAGCAAGTAACTTTTCAAGACGATCGCCCACGGGAAGAACTTCAAGGATGGCCTGCTTCTCCTCAAGCTTCATGGGAAGGTGGGCAGCGATGGTGTCTGCAAGCCGGCCCGGTTCTTCTATGCTTACAAGGCTATTAAGAATCTCCGTGGGAATCTTTTTATTAAGCTTCACGAACTGATCGAACTGACCAAGGATCGTGCGACGCAGGGCCTCAACCTCAGGCCCTTTGTGTTCGTCCAGGGGAAGGGGGCAGCAGACCGCTCGCAGATGATGGTCTTCTTCTCCTACTAACTCGACAAGCTCGGCTCGCTGAACACCCTCGACGAGCACCTTCACTGTTCCATCCGGGAGCTTGAGCATTTGAAGAATACTTGCCAAGCAGCCAATGGAATAAATGTCGTTGGCCCCCGGCTCATCTTGAGTGGCTGACCGTTGTGCGGCAAGCAAAACGTGAATGCCCGACTCCATAGCCTTTTCTATGGCGCGAATCGACTTGGGTCTACCCACAAACAGGGGAATGACCATGTGGGGGAAGACCACCACGTCGCGCAGAGGCAACATGGGAAGATGAACAGGCTCAGCGGGCAGAATTTGGGGCTTTGACATGGGCAGTGGCAACCTTTCCTAAGGCAGGAATCGGTAGAAAGAAGAAATTACTAAATGAAATGGGGCCAAAAAAACAAAAATCAAGCGGCGCCGCTTCGTTTACTTGATGCTGCCTTGGGCGTTTCCCCGTAAATTAACAAAGGTTTGGCCTCCTCGGTCACGGTGTTTTCATCCAGAACCACCTTGGTGACATTTTTGAGACTGGGCAGCTCGTACATGGTGTCTAGCAGGGACTGCTCAATAATCGACCGCAAGCCCCTGGCGCCTGTTCGGCGAGCAATGGCTTTTTTCGCAATGGCGGAGAGTGCAGCGGGGCGCACCTCGAGCTCGGCCCCTTCCATTTGAAAAAGACTTTGATATTGCTTCACAAGGGCGTTTTTGGGGCCTGTAAGAATCTCGACAAGAGCAGGCTCGTCGAGCTCATCTAGGGTCGCCACCACCGGTAGACGACCCACGAGCTCGGGAATAAGTCCAAACTTAATAAGATCTTCGGGCTCAATGTCTTGGAAAAGCTCTGAAAGCTTACGCTCGGAAGCCGAGCGAACCTCAGCACCAAACCCAATAGAGGTTTTTTCGGTTCGGTCGCGTATAACTTTATCAAGCCCATCGAACGCGCCACCACAAATAAACAAAATATTCGTGGTGTCAATTTGTACAAAGTCCTGGTTAGGGTGCTTACGGCCACCCTGCGGAGGAACGGATGCCACGGTTCCTTCGATAAGCTTGAGCAGAGCCTGCTGAACACCCTCACCTGACACGTCACGAGTAATGGACGGGTTATCCGACTTCCGAGAGATCTTGTCAATCTCATCGATGTAGACAATGCCGTGCTGAGCGCGGTCGACCTCGTAATTGCAATTCTGTAGAAGCTTCTGAATGATGTTTTCGACGTCCTCCCCCACATAGCCGGCTTCGGTGAGTGTGGTGGCGTCTGCAATGACGAAAGGAACGTTTAAAAGTCGAGCAAGGGTTTGAGCTAGAAGCGTTTTACCCGAGCCGGTTGGGCCAATAAGCAGAATATTGCTCTTCGCAAGCTCAACCTCACCCGACTTTCCATGCTGCCGCAGGCGCTTGTAGTGGTTGTAAACTGCAACCGCAAGATTGCGCTTCGCCCGATCCTGGCCCACGACGTACTGGCTAAGAATGGAAGAAATTTCTTGGGGAGTGGGCAGGGCCTCGCGGGTCAAGTCACTGCTTGTTGCCTCAGCCTGCTCGTCACGAATGATGTCGTTGCATAAGTCGATGCATTCGTCACATATAAATACCGACGGCCCAGCAATGAGCTTCTTCACCTCATGCTGACTTTTCCCACAAAACGAACAGTAAAGGAGTTTCTCGCCTGTTCCTTTTTGTTCTGCCATCGTTGCCTCCGGATGAACCGCCTAAATTCAGAGAAACTAATCGCGGCTGGTAAGAACGCGATCCACAAGACCGTACTTTAACGCATCTTCCGAGGACATAAAGTTGTCCCGATCGGTGTCTCTAGCGATGGTTTCAAGCGGCTGACCCGTCCTGTCGGAGAGAATGGAATTTAGCTTATCTCGAAGCTTAAGAATCTCGCGAGCATGAATTTCAATATCGGAAGCCTGGCCCTGCACGCCACCAAGAGGCTGGTGAATCATAACCCGACTGTTAGGGAGAGCAAACCTTTTACTCTTTTCGCCTGCCGCTAGCAAAAAAGCACCCATGCTTGCCGCTATACCAATACAAAGCGTGCTGACGGAGGGCTTAATGAACTGCATGGTATCGAAAATGGCTAAACCCGCGGAGACCGAGCCCCCAGGGGAGTTGATGTAGAGTGAAATATCCTTGTCAGGATTTTCTGACTCTAAGAAAAGGAGCTGAGCAACGATAAGGTTAGCGGAGGAGTCATTCACAGGACCCACCAAGAACACAACCCGCTCTTTAAGAAGGCGAGAGTAAATGTCGTAAGCACGCTCGCCACGCCCAGACTGCTCGACCACCATGGGCACAAGGCCAAGGCCCTGGGCGCCTAGAGCGCCAAGCCCGTTGATGTCTGCGTCCGTTGGGTTCATTGCGCTAAAGTCTCGGCTCATCACTCGGTTTCCTTAATTAACGATTCAACGTCTACGGTCTTGTCTTCGACCCTCGCCTCTTTCAGAACCCAGTCCACCACGTTGTCTTCGAGTACAACCGACTGGGCCTCGGATCGACGTTCTTTGTTCGACATCGCCCATCGAATAAACTCTTCGGGGTTCTCGTAGGCCTGCGCCATCTCGCTAAGCATGTCGCGTATTCCGTCTTCCGTTGGGTTCAGGTTTTCCTTCGAAACAATTTCACCAACTAAGAGCCCCAGCCGGACACGCTTGGCCGCTTGGTTCTTGAAAAGGTCGGGCGTCAAAGGCGCCTGATCGACCTTCATGCCACGACTTGCCATTTGCTGACGCATCTCACCAGACATCCGCTCGCTCTCGGCCTGAACAAGGGCGGTGGGCAACTCAAAACTAGCCTGCTCAACGAGCGCATCCATGACCGAGCGCTTAGTCTTGTTCTTACAGCGCGTAGCCACCTCACGGCGCAGATTCTTCTCAACGTCTTGACGCAGTTTCTGAAGACCACCCTCGCTCACGCCAAAGGCCTTGGCAAACTCGTCATCGAGAGCAGGCAGCTTTGGCTCACGAGCCTCATGAAGGGTAACCGAGAACTCTGCTGCCTTACCTGCAAGGTTTGACGCGTGGTAATTCTCGGGAAACTGAACCGTGAAGGTTTTTGTATTGCCAGAAGCCATTCCGCGCACAGCCTGGTCAAAATCCTCAAGCATGCTGCCATTGCCAACAACAAACTCAAAGCCTTCGGCCTTGCCCCCTTCAAAGACCTCGCCATCTAGACGTCCTTCAAAGTCGACGAGAACCTGATCATCCGCCTGTGCAGCGCGCCCCACCTCGTTGTAGACGACACGTTGCTTCTGCAATGTCTGCATGGTCTTGTCGAGATCGGCCTCGGTTACCTCACAGACCGTCCGCTCAACCTTCAGGCTTGATCGATCAGGTAGAGGTACATCGGGATACACCTCAAGGGTAGCCTCGAAATCTAGGGGTTGGCTGGTTTCGTCGGCACCATCTTTTTTCAAAGGGTCAATTTTTGGTGGGCCTGCCGGCCGAAGCTTTTGCGCTGCAACCTGCTCGCCATAGACCTGCGCAAGTGCCGCACCCAAAGCCTCAGAACGCGCCTGAGCGCCAAACGACTGCTCAAGAACCTTGAGCGGAATCTTCCCAGGACGAAAACCTGGGAGCTTTGCCTTGCGCCCCATTTGCTGAAGCTGACGGACGGTTGCCTGCTCGATATCATCCGCGGATAGGTGAAGAGTGATGCGGCGCTCGAGACTCGAAGCCACGGTTGTCTCTGTTGTCATAAATACAACCAATCTGTTCGTAATTGAATGGTGCGAAGGGCGGGACTCGAACCCGCACACCTTGCGGCGTCAGGACCTAAACCTGGTGCGTCTACCAATTTCGCCACCTTCGCGCTTAAAAACCCCCCTCATTGTACTGAAGACGGGGCCCCGACCCTGCTCGCGCAGGCTGGAATGAGAGAAAGCCAAGTCTACAATCGGGGCTATGAGCCAACTCGACAAAGGTCTTGTCAAGGCCTTCCACGGGGGAGGCCACTATGAAAACTTTCCTGTCGCCTCCTGGCTCCTGCCGGCCTCCGTTCGCCCGGCCGTTCTAACGGTTTACCAGCTGGCAAGAACTGGGGACGACCTGGCTGACGAGGGTGATCTCAGCAGCCAAAAGCGTCTTGACGGCCTTGCCGCCCTGCGCCGAGGGCTTCATCAAACTGGGAATCCCCCCAGAACGCAGGCCCCTAGCCCCGAAGGTTTAAACAACAATGACAACCCCAATTGTTGGTCGGAAGCTACCACGGCAAGATTAGAGGCCATTGGTCGACAGGCGGGCGCACAGCTTGCCGCACACGGTCTGTCGTCTGACTGGGCATTGCAGCTGCTTGAAGCCTTTGACTACGATGCGAAATTTCAGCCATTCGAAACCTGGGCTAACGTAATGAACTACTGCAAATGCTCGGCGGTTCCCGTCGGTCGCATTCTTCTGGGTTTCTTCGGCCTTCACTCATCACCCTCAGACCCTACACCAAGTCCTGCCGCCAGCGCCCCTCGAGAGCAGATCTTTTTCGCAAGTGACAGCATCTGCACGGGGCTTCAGCTCGTTAACTTTGCACAAGATCTTCACCAAGACATGGGGCGTCACAGACCAACCCTGCCGAAGTCAGACTGGCCATCGGCACTCGACTGGAATGTTGACCTTAAGACTGCGGAGTCCTCCTATCAAGAGGGTAAGCTCGTTGGGATGGATTTGCTAACGCTGGAGGATCGACTCGCAATTACCCAATCGATTGTTATTCGTGGCAGGAACCAACTTGCCCGCGGAGAAGATCTACCCAAACTTCTTTATGAGAACGTTCGCCCCCACGGACTACGCCTTGCTCTTGAAATTGCCATGATTCTGGAGGGCGGTCAGACCATCGCCCGGCGCCTGATACAGGACCCCGGGCTCGCCTGGCGTCACTCAACGCGACTTTCACGAACCTGGCTGTTATTGAGCCTTATTAACCGATTGCCCGTGCATTTCTGGCGCCTTACACAATCCACCGACCGATGAGCCCTCAGGAGTATTGCCACCAGGTAACAGCTAAGGCTGGTTCGAGCTTCACCCTAGCGTTTCGTCTCCTTTCAGCCCCTCGCAGGCTGGCTATGGAGGCCTTGTATGCCTTTTGTCGAGAGGTGGATGACATTGCTGACGACATTGCCGACCCTTCACTTGCCTGCATCAAACTTGCCTGGTGGCAAGAGGAAATTCAAAAGCTTTTTAATGAAGAAGAGAGCGATGAGAAGCGGGTCGTTCTCCAGCATCCCATTAGTCTTGCACTGCAAACACCGATCCAAACCTACAATCTGCCCTTTGAGGATTTCAAGGCTGTGATTGATGGGGTGGGTATGGACCTTCCCCACACGGCCTTTCATAACCTTCAGCAACTCAACCTTTATTGCGATCGTGTTGCCGGCGCGGTTGGTCGACTCTCAGCCCGTATTTTTGGCCCATGCTCAGACCAGACGCTTCGGTATGCAAGCCAGCTAGGGCTTGCCTTTCAATACACCAATATTCTTCGTGACATTGGTGAAGACGCACGACGCGAACGACTTTATTTGCCAACTGAAATGCTCGATACGCATGGCTTAACAGCCACCTCTGTTTTTCATCTTGAAGACAGCCCTGAAATGCGTCGTGTTTTTTATGACCTTCACCAACTTGCCGAGGCCACCTACGATAAGGCGCTTGCCGCCTTACCCATGAAAGAGAGGAAAGACCAACGGCCTGGTCTCGTCATGGCCGCTATTTATCGCGACCTTCTACGTAGCATCGCAAGCCTGAATTACGACGTTCTGAATCAGCGGGTACGACTTGGACCACTACGTAAGCTATGGGTAGCAATGGTTGCTGCGCTTGGGCGAATGCCGCACTAAATCACTGCCAGAATGCGCCCTCCACGCCGAATGCCTGAAAAAAAATGAAGAAAATTGCCATTATTGGCGCCGGTTGGTCGGGCCTTGCCTGCGCACAGGCTCTAAAGCAAGCCGAACAACGGGGCGGTGAAGCCACGGAGGTCTGGCTTTTTGAGGCTAGCCCTTATGCGGGGGGTCGTGCAAGGGGCATTGCTTGGGAAACAGCGCTAGGCAAAACCGCTATCGACAATGGGCAGCATCTCCTCCTAGGGGCCTACAGTCAGACCTGGCAATTCCTTCAAGACTCTGGTGTTCTTGTTCATCAGGCATGGTCAAAGGCGGCCTTGCAATGGGCCAGTTACTCGCCCAATCGCCCCGCGCCGTATACGCTCTTACGTGTGCCTCCCCAGGCCTGGCCCTGGCGGTTTTTGGGCCAGAGCTTTCCAAACGCTACCAATCCAGCCATTGCTCAGCCCTGGAGCGTTCTTAGCCGACTGTCTCTGGCCAACGTTCTTCGTCATGCAATGAGATCAGACTGGCAGGTCAAGGGAACCGCATTGAACTGGCTTAAACCCATTGCCATGCCGGAGGAAGTGCGCCAGAGATTTTGGCGCCCGCTTATAGAAGGCGCGCTGAATACAGACTGGGCGGAGGCCAGTGCCTATGTCTTTCTGCAGGTTGTTAAAGACAGCCTTTGCGGTCTTTCAGGGTCCACCAACTGCTGGCATCCCTCCACAGACCTTAGTCAAAGCGCTATTGAACCCGTCGTGCTCTGGCTGAAGCGACACGACACCAAAGTGATTACGCGATGTCGCATTTCAGCCATCACGCCCGTTGTCCCGTCGAACAACTCTTCAGCTAGACAACATTTCTGGCACTTACAGGCGCATCCCTCAAGCCAAGACCAGGCCCTTGCCCTTGGCCTTGAAACTCAGGTCTTTGCCACGGTGGTTCTTGCAACACCCGCTTACGAGGCGAACCGTCTCTGGCGGCAAAGCAAATTGCAAGAAACTCCAGCCATTCAGCGAGCAGGAACACTGGACTGGCGAGGGGTCATGACCCTTTACATTCATTTGAATCGGGCTCAGGCGGGCCTTCTGGCCCCAATGAGTCAATGGCTCTGCAGTCTTCCTGGGCTGCATGGTCGCGCGCACATTGGCCTTGCTCGAACACCTTCCCAAAATGGCTCCCAGGTGGTCTCACTGGTGGGAAGCGGGCTGATGAAGGACGATGACCGATCAATCCTTGCCGACTCTCTCTGGCGAGCAGCCGCCCATTACCTCAAGCCACTTGGGGTTAGTGACCTTAAAAGCCTGCCTTATCGAATTACCGATGACCCGAGAGCCACTTGGGCCTGCACGGCGACCCTGACCGATGAAGAGACTTTTACAAAGGAAGCATCAACATCGTCGGTTGAATACTCCCTGACCGGCATTGAGGGCCTGTTGCGCGCGGCTGACGATTTAACCCCGGGCTACCCCGCATGCATTGAGGCCGCGGTTCGCTCGGGGCAGGCTTGCGCGCAAATAATCAAAGGCAGGCAAGTGCCTCTGAAAGACGCCTTACTCCAATAATTTCAATACCCTTTATGCCTGTTTTCGGCGCATTGGCTGCGGGTACGATAGCCCGATTAAAGCCAAGTCTTCCCACCTCTTTTAAACGGTCGAGACCTCGAGAAGCGGGCCGAACCTCGCCAGTCAGGCCCAGCTCACCAAAGACCACGCAGCCCTTCGCCAAAGGCCGATTGCGCAAAGAAGAGACAACGGCAACCAGAATAGCCAGATCGGCCGCAGTCTCCTGAATACGCACACCACCCACAGCGTTCACAAAAACATCTTGATCGAAGCAGGCGATGCCCGCATGCCGATGCAAGATCGCTAGTAGCATCGCAAGACGCTGACCATCGAACCCCACGGCGAGCCGCCTTGGGTTGGGAACCTGACTGTCGTCAACCAGTGCCTGAAGTTCAACAAGCAGAGGGCGACTTCCCCCAAGAGATACGGTCACGCAGGTGCCCGATACGGGCTCATGTGTTTTACCTGTGTCTGCTCCAGAGAGCTGCGCCTCTGAGAGAAACATGGCCGAGGGGTTTGTAACGGCCTTAAGGCCTCGCTCAGTCATTGCAAAGACACCCAGTTCATTCACCGTACCGAACCTGTTCTTCACGGCACGAACCACTCGAAAGCTGGCCTGCGCATCGCCCTCAAAGTAGAGCACGGTATCGACCATATGCTCCAAGAGTCGCGGTCCGGCAAGCGCTCCTTCTTTGGTGACATGACCCACAATGAAGACGACTCGACCCGTTCGCTTGGCCCACTGTGTCAACTGATAACCAACCTCGCGAACCTGAGATACGGACCCAGGTGCCCCCGAGGCCATCTCGGTGTAGAGCGTCTGAATGGAGTCGGCAACGAGAACGCTCGGCTGAGCAGCCTCCATCGCCTGTAAAACCTTCTCAAGCGAAGTCTCCGATAAGACCTTCAGTTGTTCGCTCACTGGCCCCTCGAAACCCAGTCGACGAGCACGCATTGCAATCTGGCCTGCAGACTCTTCGCCAGACACATAGAGCACAGTCTGTTGCCTCGATACTTTAAGAATGGAAGCCATGGCCTGAAGCAAGAGTGTGGATTTGCCAATGCCTGGATCACCCCCAAGCAGAATCACCGCCCCCGGCACGAGACCGCCACCAAGAACACGGTCGAACTCCTCGATTCCAGTAGGCTGGCGTTCAATGTCTTCGAAGGCAATCTCGGATAAAGCCTGTAAAGAAGATGCCGGCGCAAGACTTGCCATCCGTCCAGCCCGGGCGCCCGCGGCAGTCGCGGTTGGTCCGGTTACGTCGTGCCGCTGACCTGGCGCAAGAGTGTTCCATGCCCCGCAGTCGGAACACTGCCCCTGCCATTTGTTATAGCCCTGACCGCAGGCCTCACAGACAAAACTTGTACGGTCTCTTGCCATTACCTCAGATCTCTGGGCGAGACGAATGGACCAGCCTGCGGGAAACACGCGTTGTAAGGCAGGTAAGGAGTTCATAGCCCAAGGTTCCAAGCCCCGCGGCAAGCTCATCCACCGATAGGCTGTCACCCCAGACTTCAACCTCACTTCCAACCACCGCTTCGGGTTGCAGCGAGAGATCCAGTGTAATAAGGTCCATGGAGACCTGCCCAACAATCGGGCAGCGCTTTCCTTGAATAACCATCGGTGTACCATCCACCGCAGTTCTTGGAAAGCCATCCGCATACCCAATTGCAGCAACACCAATGCGCATGGGCTTCGTTGCTCTGTATCGAAGTCCATAACCAACGCCATCACCCACTGCAAGGTCTTGAATGGACAAAAGTCGTGTGGTTAATCGCGAGGCGAGGCGAATAGACGCGGGAAGAGGTTGCCATTGTGGCTCCGATTGACCGGATGTGCGCTGCCAGAGGAAAGGGCTCGATCCGTACAACAAGATACCCGGGCGCAGCCAGCCCGAACAGGCAGGCGGCTGAGAGAGAATGGCAGCAGAGTTCGCAAGGCTAATGGGCTCGAAGTCGGGTTGATGACCAAGCGTGCCAAGCGCCTTTTGAAAAATCGAGAGCGCTCGATAACTCTCGTTTCGGGATTCAGCCTGGGCAAAATGCATCATGAAACCCAGGCGAGAAGGCCCAAATCTACTTCTTAGCTTTGCAAGATCATCACCCAATGTATGCGCTGCATTTGAGGCCAACGAGGAGCAGGCATTAAAGCCAAGTCGATTCATACCGGTGTTCAGCTTAATCCAGACACGACCAGACGCCTTCTGAAAGCGTTGCGCATGCAAGGAATTTCCAAGGACCCACTGAAGCTGATCTTTGCAATGGACCACGATATCGGCTTGAAACTCTGCGGCATCCGTCAGTCCCGACTCCGCGAAGAGTCCCTCGAGAAGAAGTACGGGCTTTTTCCATCCAAGGGCACGAACCTCAGCAAGTTCTTCAAGCTCAATTAAGGCGAGCCCATCCGCATCCGCAAAACCTTGGGCGGCCGCATCCAGACCATGCCCATAGCCCCTTGCCTTCACCACCGCCCAGATAAGCTGATTTGGCTGCATCTTCCGAAGCGCCTGAAGGTTAGCCGTTAGGCGACTCGTACTTACTTCAAGAACGATTGGCCGTTGACGTGGATTCGGCATCGTTTTCATGCAGCGGGCGCCTCTGCTGGAAAAGGCTCACCAGCAGTAACTCCTCTAGAAATGGAAAGGTGGTGTGCAAGGCCCGTAAGCAGCGCTGAATAAAGTCGCCTGCGTGTACTGGCCGAGCGGGGGTTTGCATAATCCTCACAAGCAATCCTCTGCAGTTGCAAGCTTGGGTTAGCAGGTTCTATGGCATAACCTTCAGAGGCTTGTTCAGCCGAGGGCGAATACACCACCACAAGGACTGCAAGATTTGGATCTGCAAGGCTCTCTCGTAATCGAGCCTGTAAGGCTTGCACGGAATTGGCCGCTTGAATACTTAGTGAAAAATGTACGGACCCCGATGCGGGCCGACATCCTCGCGCCTGAAGATACTGGTTCAAGTAGCCTTCTATCGCGGCCCACGACACAGCGGGATTCCCAGTATCACTACCGTTGGGGGCCTGGTAGACCACCATAAGCTTCCGAAGCTGAGGGCGTCGTTTCCAATAGGGCGACAGGCCCAGGACTTCTGCTGCATATCCTTGAAGTCTCATGGCCTTACGATACGCCCATCGAAGTAAGACTCCGATTCATTAACACCGCGTCCTCACGTACCGACTCCCGCCGAGCAGTGGGGTAATAGTCCTTACGCAGACCCACTCGCTGGAACCCATTGCGCTCATAAAGCCTAATTGCAGACTGATTGGATGGACGAACCTCAAGCATGACAACATTAACTTGCTCGGCGACAAGTTTCTTTAGAAGCTGTTCGAGCATAAACTGGCCCGCCCCACGTCGCTGGCGACTTGGCGCAATCGTGAAATTGAGCAAGTGGCATTCGTCAAGCACACGCATGTACACCAGGTAGCCGATCATCACGCCTTGGTCAACCAGCTTTAGTAGCGCGTAGCCCGAAGAAAACGCATCTCTAAAATTTCCCGAGGTCCATGGCACCTCGTAAGACTGATTTTCAATCACCATGACCGAAGCAAGATCGGCCAGGCTAAGACTTTGCAGGCCCATAGCAGGTCCCTTCTGACGCTCCTCTCGGGTTAAGGCAACCTTTTCGCGAACGTAGAGGGGCTGGGCCTGCACGGCGGGCCCAAAACGCTGGGGATCCACCGACAAGGTTGCAGCCGCTAACGACCAATACGCTAGGGTCTGTAAAGATTCGGGCTGCCCCTTCGCCAGGTCGCAGCCAAAAGGAAGTCGATAGTCTTGAATCCGAGGCTCTATAAGCTGCATTTGCGAACCAGTCATGACCTTCGATGACAGAGCCAAGTCAGTATTAAGGCTGATCGTCTCGTGCTGAACAATCAGGGGCTGCTCAAGAATCTCAAACTGAAAAAATGCGGCGTTAAATCTCAGCCCAGCCTTGTAGAACTCGCCCAGTCGGGCATTAAGAAAAACTTCGACATAAGACCGGTTCATGGCTGAACTCGCCCCTCTGTCCTCCTGACAAGGATCCGCAAAAGATTCACACGCTTGAACAGATTCCTTGCCCGAGGATCCAAGGAGCCATGCCAAGGCATAGGCTTCGAAGGCAGAAACGACCGCAACCGTTCGCTGCAGTCCGCGGGCAAGTCCTTGAACAAGCCCTGCTGCAATACGAAGCCCCGTGAACGATCCCGGGCCCGAACACAGAACCAATGCGCCGAGGTCTTTTGCAGCAAGGCCCTCAGACCGTAGAACAAGATTCATAGCATCAAGAAGTTCCGATGCCCTCCCCTTACCTTCGTCAATGGAGACGCCTTGCCACGGCCTGTCGGGCAGCGCAAGCACGAGACTGGCTGAATCGGATGCGTCAATCGCGAGTACCGGCGCGGTAAGCTTTGGGCCCTTCATTTAACGCGTACAAGACTGGCTATTGCCTGTGCAGCAATGCCCTCTTCACGCCCTGCAAAGCCAAGCTTCTCGGTTGTTGTTGCCTTCACATTCACCAAGTGACAACTGCAGTCTTCAATAATATTGGCCACCATCATGTCAATGTAAGGCATAAGCTTTGGACGTTGCGCGATAATCGTCGCATCGACTTGAGCAACACGAAAGCCCTCTTTCGCAATCACTTCCACCACCCGGCTAAGAAGAACACGGCTGTCGATGTTCTTAAACGCATCGTCGGTGTCGGGAAAGTGTCGCCCAATATCTCCAAGCCCAAGGGCTCCCAGAAGCGCATCTGCAATGGCATGCAAAAGAACGTCTGCATCGGAATGCCCCAAGAGACCGGTTTCATGCGGAATACGAACACCACCAAGAATAAGTGGACGGTCTTTAGCCAGCGCGTGAACGTCAAAGCCTTGTCCAATTCGAATAGGAGGTTCGTGGGTGTTTAACTTTGAAAGCTCCAACGTCTCGGGCATGGAATGACTGTCTTTTTCAAAATCTTGTTCCAACGTGAGCTTAATGTTACTTGCTTCCCCCATCACGAGCCGCGGCTTGTAACCAAGTGCCTCCATTGCAAAGGATTCATCGGTGGCCAAAGGCTGATCGGCCAAGGCTTTTTTAATTAAAGCGAGTCGAAATATCTGGGGCGTCTGTGCCCTCCAGAGATGGTCCCGAGAGACCGTTTCAAGGACTTGACGGGCTGGCGTGCTCGCCTGAGCGGGCATCGAGGGCGATGAGGGAACGCAGACTGCCGTCCCCTCGGACTGCCCAGGTTGCGCGCGTTTCAAAGTGTCGGCCACTGGCAATGCAAGGAGGGCCCCGTCATCCGTCTGGCCCTCAAGCCATAAACGATGGACAGCGTCCTTCGTAACAAAAGGTCTCGCAGCATCATGGACCATGACCCAGTCATTACGGGCGTCATCACCGAAGACCCTCTGTAGGCAATTAAGTCCTGCCAAGACCGTCTGTGCTCGCTCAGCCCCACCAATCTTTAAGACAAGCAAGGGGAACTGAGGGCCTAAAGCCGTAGCGATCGCCCGATCAAGCTGTAGGTCCTCCCAATAGGTATCCACGGGTGACAAAAGCACAAGCATGCCCGCGAAGGCCTCAATGCTCTTACTGCCTTTGCCAAGCGCAACAAGGCAACGTTCAAGAACCGTCTGCCCATGCATCTGAAAGTACTGCTTGGGCCGGTCTAGACCCGCCCTGGACCCGACACCAGCGGCAGGAACAATCATCCAGAGCCGAGGTTCTTGGCCTGCGGTCTTAAGGTCTGCATCTCTACCTAATCGAGAAGAACGTAGCAACCTTAGTCGGAGGTCAGCCTGATCTAAAGAACAGAGGTAGCGCTCGGGGGAAACGTTGTTCATCCCCTAAAATTATCAGATGACAGAGATGATCGACAGCCGACTCGCACTTTCTGAGGCCATATCCACTCCAAACCCGCTAGCCGCGTCCGTCCAGACCGTTCAATGGTCATGGCCCAAGGAGGACATTCGCCCGCTCGCTCCTGGCCAAAGACACCTAACCGGTCTTCCAGTCGGATCAGCAGACAGCCTCTTTGCAGCAAGCTGGGCACTCCAACTTGCACAAGAACTTCGGGCTAGCCCCTCTGCAAGCCAACATAAGGGCGCCCTGACGCTTGTCATTGCAGAAAATGCGGCCCGTTATCAGCGCCTTTTGCAAGAAGTAAAAGCCTGGCAGCCTTCGCTACGCGTGGAAGGACTGGGGGACTGGGAGACCTTGGCCTATGAGGCCTTCTCGCCCCACCAAGATCTTATTTCGGAGCGCCTAAATAGCCTTTATCTGGCCATCACAGGCCAGCTTGACTGCCTTATTGTGGCGGCGCCAACCGCTCTGCAACGCCTCCCGCCACCGCATTACCTTGCTGCGAATACCTTCTTCTTTCGTACCGATCAACCCCTCTCGGTCGATCGTCTGCGCCAACAACTTCAAACCGCTGGTTATAGCCCTGTCGGTCAGGTTTTCTCGCCGGGCGAATATGCCATTCGTGGGGGATTGATCGATCTCTATCCCATGGGCTCAACCCTGCCGTATCGACTCGAGCTTTTTGACGATGAAATCGCCTCGATACGGGTCTTTGATCCAGAAAGTCAACGCAGTGTCCACCCTGTTCGCGAGGTTCGCATTCTTCCGGGACGCGAATACCCACGCGATGCCGAGTCGGCCTCCAAGCTTCGAGCTCGCTGGCGCGAGACCTTTGAGGGGGACCCCTCACGTTGTTCGCTCTACAAAGACGCGGGTAATGGTCTCTTTGGACCCGGTATCGAGTACTACCTTCCCTTGCTTTTCGATGAGCTTTCCGATCTCACCTCCTACCTGCATCCGCAGGCGCAAATTCTATTGGTTGGCGATGTTCAGACCAACCTGGAACAGACCTTTGCGGAAGTAAAAACACGCTGGGAGTTTCTGCGTCACGATATTCAGCGGCCCGTGCTCCCCCCCGAGGACATCCTTCTTCCCACTCATCAGTTCAACCAGACCGTAAGTCATTGGGGGCAGACCCTTTTGTCGGGAAGTCGCGACCAAGACCTTATTCGGAGTGCGCCTGATGTTCGGGCAGATCGCCAGGCCACTCCTGTACTCGCAAGACTACAGAAAGCCATTGGCGAGGCGGCCAACGAGAATCAAATCACCGTTGTCTGTGTGGATACTGATGGGCGTCGAGAGACCCTTGCAGAGATGCTCGAAGACTCTGGCATTTCGTTTGCTCGATATGAACTTGACGAGATCCCTGGCCTTCTCCAGGCCATCAAGACAGCACCGCCACAACAGCCTCCCTCCGACTGCCTACTTACCGTAAGCCCTTTCCATCAAGGCTTTCAAGCGCCAAGCCTTGGGCTTACACTTATTACCGAATTTGAGCTTTTTGCCGACCTGCAAAGGCGACAACGGCACGGACAACGGGCGAAGCAGACGAACGTCGACGCCATTATTCGCGATCTTTCAGAACTCAAAATTAACGATCCCGTTGTTCACCTTCAGCATGGTGTGGGCCGCTATCAAGGCCTGATTAACATGGATTTAGGCGATGGCCCGAATGAATTTCTGCACCTCATTTATGCCGAAGGTGGGGTCTTATACGTGCCTGTTGCGCAACTTCATCTCATTAGCCGCTACAGCGGAAGCGACCCAGACGCCGCTCCCCTCCACCGGCTTGGAGGTGGGCAGTGGGAAAAAGCAAAGTCCAAAGCTGCCAAACAAGCGAAGGACACCGCGGCAGAGTTGCTTAACCTTTACGCGCGACGTGCCGCAAGAGAGGGGTATGCCTTTGGATTCCAGGCGGCAGACTACGAGCGATTTGCTGATGGCTTTGGCTTTGAAGAGACGCCCGACCAACTTGCTGCCATTCACGCGGTCATTCAAGACATGGTCTCAGGCAAACCCATGGACAGGCTTATCTGCGGTGATGTCGGTTTTGGTAAGACCGAAGTCGCGCTTCGAGCCACCTTTGTAGCCGTGATGGACGGCAAACAGGTTGCCGTGTTATGCCCCACTACACTACTTGCCGAACAACACTTTCAGACCTTCCGAGATCGCTTCGCAGCCTGGCCCGTGAAACTTGCTGAACTCTCGCGGTTTAAGTCCGCTAAGGAGGTCAATGAATCACTTGAGGAACTTGCCAAAGGCCGAGTCGATATTCTTATTGGCACCCATCAGTTGCTTTCTGCTCGTACTCAATTTCAAAGACTCGGTTTAATCATCATTGATGAAGAGCATCGTTTTGGCGTGCGTCAGAAGGAAGCCCTAAAAAATCTGCGTGCCGAGGTGGACGTACTCACCCTAACCGCAACGCCTATTCCTCGTACCCTTGCAATGAGTATGGAGGGCATTCGGGATTTCTCAATTATTGCCACGGCCCCTCAGAAGCGTCTCGCCATTAAGACAATGGTTAGGCAGACCTCGGACGGAACAGTAAGAGAGGCGCTCTTACGAGAGCTTCGGCGTGGTGGGCAGGCCTATGTTCTGCACAATCAGGTCGAGACCATTCAACATCGGCTGGAAATGCTTCAGGCCATTCTGCCCGAGGCACGTATTGGTGTCGCACACGGCCAACTGCCAGAACGCGAGCTTGAGCAGGTCATGCGTGACTTCCACCAACAGCGCATTAACGTCCTTTTATGCACGACCATCATCGAGACCGGTATTGATGTGCCAACCGCGAACACCATCATTATTTATCGTGCCGATCGGTTTGGACTTGCCCAACTGCATCAGCTAAGAGGCCGTGTCGGTCGCTCGCATCACCAGGCCTATGCCTACCTGCTTGTTCCTGATGAAGAATCGATAACTCGTGACGCCAAAAAACGGCTTGAAGCCATTACATCCATGGAAGAACTTGGCAGTGGCTTTTTCCTTGCTATGCATGACCTAGAAATTCGCGGTGCGGGCGAAGTCTTGGGCGACAGCCAGTCGGGCAATATGACAGAGGTTGGCTTTCAACTCTATGCCGACATGCTGCAAGAGGCCGTAAACGCCTTAAAGGCCGGTCGAGAGCCAGACCTTGATACGCCAGTTACAAGTGTCACTGAAATTCAACTGCATCTTCCGGCGCTTCTACCGGAGGACTACTGCCAAGACATTCGTGAACGGCTTTCGCTCTACAAACGAATGGCAAGCGCGGAGAGCCAAGAAGATCTCTCGGAGCTGCAGGAAGAGCTGATTGACCGCTTTGGAAAGCTTCCAGACCCGGCGAAAGCGCTACTTGAAACGCACCGACTTCGTTTACGTTGTAAAGCTTGGAATGTCATTAAGATCGACGCGGGCCCTGATCGAGTGAACGTTCAATTCGGACCCAACGCGCCCGTCAATCCTGCAAAAGTCATCAAGCTTATTCAAGCAGACTCCAGATTTCGGCTCCAAGGTAACGACCGCCTGCGCGCAGATATAAGCTCTTCAAAGCTTCCCGAGCGTCTCCAGGTTCTGCAAACGGTTTTTCAGCAGGTTCTTGACGCCTCTGCTACAACTCCTTAACTGAAAGCAGTGCTATGTATTCCCTTAAAGAAGATCTAACCGGCCAGTCGGAGCTTTATTTTTTACAGGCAGGAAACAGCCAGAGTCATCACCCGACTCGAGGACCCGAGGAGTTACTGTTTAAGGTAAAAGACCTGCTTCATCTTTTTGAGCACCAGCAAGAGGGTCTTCAAGAGGCGCGTGTGGTGAATCCTACCAACCGTCCCTCGTACGTCAAACTTACGAAAGGCGCTCTTCAGGGTCTCACTCGAGATACAACGGCAGAACTTCAAGCCCAGTGCCAGACGTACGGCATCGACCTGGTACTTATGCCCTCACCGCGAAGCCTTGGAAGCTACAAACTGCTCGCCATGGATATGGACTCCACAGTCATTTCAATTGAATGCCTCGACGAGGTTGCTGATTTCTGCGGAAAAAAGGCCGAGGTTGCCAGTATTACCGAGGCCGCGATGCGCGGAGAAATAACCGATTACGCAGAGAGTCTGCGCCGACGCGTTGCTTTTTTGAAAGATCTTTCCGCGAGTGCCCTTCAAAGTGTCTTAACCGAACGACTACGCTTCAACCCTGGTGCAAAGGAACTGGTCGCAGCAGCCAAATCGGCTGGCCTTCACTGCCTGTTAGTCTCGGGTGGATTTCATCCTTTTACGGGTTATGTTGCAGAGACACTGGGCTTCGACGAAATTCACTGCAATACGCTCGGAATGGAAAATGGCAAACTTACCGGCGAAGTGATTGGCCTGATCGTTGATGGTAACGCCAAAAAAGAATCGGTTTTACAGGCCGCTTCCAAACGGGGTATTGATGCAGGTGAACAGGCCATTGCCATTGGCGATGGAGCGAACGACCTGCCCATGATGACCCAAGTGCACCTTAGTCTTGCCTACCGGGCTAAGCCGGTGGTAGCCATTCAGGCTGCGGCGCAGTTTAACTTTGCGGACCTCAACAGCCTGCTGGACTGCCTTAACGAGGCAGACTAGGGCTCGGGGGCTTGGCGCCTTGAGCTCTTGTCTTCGGGTTTAGGCCTCTAGCCCCTCACTGCTAAGGTAGTCATCGTAGGAGCCCTTGAAGTCAATGAAGCTTCCGTCACCCTTCAGTATAAGAATGCGGTTAGCCACCGCATTCACAAACTCGCGATCGTGACTTACGAAGAATAAAGTGCCCTGATATTTCTCGAGAGCGAGCTGCAGGGATTCAATGGACTCCATATCAAGATGATTGGTAGGCTCATCGAGCACCAAGACATTCGATCGCTCAAGCATAAGGCGGCCAAAGCTCATGCGATGCTTTTCACCCCCTGACAGAACCTTAACCTGCTTGGCAACTTCATCACCCGAAAACAAGAGCCTGCCAAGAATCGATCGTAGGGCTTGATCATCGTCTCCTTCTTGGGCATAGGCTTGCAACCAAGACGTTAAGGGGACGTCCTTCTCAAACTCGGGATAGACATCCTGAGCCATGTAGCCAATTTGTGCATTGTCAGACCATTTCACCAGGCCGTTATCAATGGCCACTCCTTCGTGATCGGCACCTACAAGGCATTTAATAAGTGTGGACTTTCCTGCTCCGTTGGGCCCAACAATGGCAATCTTCTCGCCCGCCTCGACCATAAGAGAAACCTTATTAAGAACCGCCTCACCATCGTAGGACTTTGAAATGCTCTGAAGATGAACGGCCTGTCGATAGAGTTGCTTCGCCTGCTCAAATCGAATGTAGGGATTCTGCCGTGAAGAGGGGCGAACCTCGACAGACTCCGACTGAATTTTTTCAATTAGCTTTCGGCGCGATGTAGCCTGCTTGGCCTTGCTCTTGTTCGCAGCAAACCGACGAACAAACTCCTGCAACTCGGAGACACGCTCTTTACTTTTTGCATTTGCGGCCATAAGGCGAGCACGAGCCTCGGAAGAGGCCAGCATGTAGTCGTCGTAATTTCCTGGGTAGATTCGAATCTCGCCGTAATCTACGTCGGCCATATGCGTGCAAACGGAGTTCAAAAAGTGACGATCGTGCGAGATGATGATCATGGTGCAGTCACGATCGTTTAAAAGTCCCTCGAGCCAACGAATCGTGTCAATGTCAAGGTTATTTGTTGGCTCGTCTAGCAGCAAAACATCAGGGTCACTAAAAAGCGCCTGGGCAAGTAACACCCTTAACTTCCATCCCGGGGCAATCTCACTCATGGGACCGTTGTGTTGCTCCAGTGCAATACCCGCCCCTAGGAGCAACTCGCCCGCTCGAGCCTCTGCTGTATAGCCATCAAACTCGGCAAATTTCGCCTCAAGATCAGCGGCTCGCATGTAATCATCTTCGCTGGCATCTGGGTTTGCATAAATCGCGTCGCGCTCAGTCATGGCCGCCCACATCTCTTCATGACCCATCATGACAACGTCAATAACCCGATGATCCTCGTAGGCAAATTGGTCTTGACGGAGCTTTCCAAGGCGCACACCCGGCTCTTTAATAACCTCGCCAGACGTCTGTTCAAGGTCACCTCCGAGAATCTTCATGAAGGTGGACTTACCACAACCATTTGCACCGATAAGACCGTAACGATGGCCATTACCGAACTTGACACTGACATTCTCGAAGAGGGGCTTGGCCCCAAATTGCATGGTGATGTTTGCAGTTGAAAGCATTAAACCTTCCTTACCCATTCATAGGCGTTCTTGAAAAAGACGGCCCATGGTGAAATATCGTTGTAGTTCTTAAAAGTGTCGGGCACCCAAGAAAACTGTACGTTTCTGAATACCCTCTCGGGATGTGGCATAAGTACAAGCACTCTGCCATCGTCATTGCTGAAGCCCGTCAGCCCCTCCGGCGATCCATTCGGATTGGCTGGATAAAGCTGAGCCGCCTTTCCATGATCGGTGAACCGAAGCGCGCCAAGCGATTGCGATCTTGTCTCTTGGCCCTCCGCCCATGAGACCCGCCCCTCGCCGTGAGAGACAGCCACGGGGAGTCGTGCACCTTGCATATCCCGAAAGAAAATGGAGTTCGACTCGAGCACTTCAACCATCGACAACCTAGCCTCAAACTGCTCGGATGCGTTCGGTAAGAAGGTCGGCCAGCCCTCTGCGCCGGGAATGATTGAATGCAGACGAGCCATCATCTGGCAGCCATTACAAACACCCAAGGCAAAACGGTCGTTACGCTCGAAGAAAGCCGTGAAGAGATCTCGAAGCTTATTATTAAAGAGAATGGAGCTCGCCCAGCCATTACCAGCCCCCAAGACGTCACCGAATGAAAATCCGCCACAGGCAACCAGGCCTGACATGGAATCAAGGTTTATTCTCTGATCGAGCAGGTCTGTCATATGGACATCCCAAGCCTCAAAACCTGCCGCTTCAAAGGCTGCCGCCATCTCAACCTGTCCGTTAACGCCCTGCTCACGAAGAATAGCAACCCGGGGCTTTGAAAGCGCAAGCGCTCCAACCTTTGGGCTGCTTAGCCCTCCACCTGCTTGAGCCCCGGAGCTAAGCTCGGAGAGACGCTTCTCTAGGCCAACGGGAAGGTGCACCTGGGGGGCGTTCGCCAAGTGCAAGGCCTCAAAGGCTTGCTTGGCCAAGGCCGGGTTATCGCGCCGGGATGCAAATTCAAAACTCACTTTGGACCAGCTTTCCTGCAGCTTTGCCCGAGGCTGCTGAAAGATGCATTTGGCATCACGATAGATTTCAATCTGATCCCGCGGATTGGAATAACCAACCTCATGAGCACAGGAGGACAGGGCGTGCTTACGAAGGATATCCATGAATTCTGAGCGACGTTCGCGTGCCACCTGAAACACAACCCCGAGCTCTTCATTGAAAAGCGCCTTCAGTGTCAGTTCGTCGCGCTGAACGGCCACTTGCTCGGGGCGAATTTTAAAGTCACCCCAATCAGCGGCAAACGGGTCGATGGTAAGAATGTCGAGGTTGACGGTGACCCCACAACGCCCCGCGAAGGCCATCTCTGCAAGACAGGCAAGAAGTCCACCGTCCGAGCGATCATGGTATGCAAGGACGAGACCTTCATGTTCACGCGCCTCATGACAGACCCGTTGCAAACGACGCAGGCCTTCAGGATCTTCAAGATTGGGAGTCTCACCCCCGAAATCACCGAGCAACTGAGCGAGAACAGACCCACCCATACGCTGCTTACCCGATGCAAGATCAACAAAAATAAGCACGGTATGACCGAGTTCAGAGCGAAGACGGGGAGTCCAGGCTTGACGGACATCGTCAACTGGAGTGACCGCGGTTAAGACCAAAGATACAGGAGAGATAACCGAGCGCTTCACACCTGCACTCTCCCAGCTTGTCCGCATACTTAAAGAGTCTTTACCCACAGGAATCGAGAGGCCCAATTGCGGACAAAGCTGCATCGCCAGATTCTCAACCGCATCGTAGAGCGCAGCGTCCTGCCCCTTTTCACCGCAAGCGGCCATCCAGTTAGCACACAGCTTCACTGTCGAGAGATCGTTCATTGGCGCACTGAAGAGATTCGTTAAAGCCTCCCCGAGGGCCATCCGAACAGAAGCTACTGAATCGGTCACGGCAAGCGGTTGTCGCTCACCCAGGGCAATAGCCTGCCCCCCAAACCCTTTAAAGTCCCACAGGGTAATAGCTGCATCTGCGACAGGCGTCTGCCAGGGACCGACCATCTGATCCCGGGCCGTAAGACCGCCAACCGTGCGATCACCAATGGTGATTAAAAACTCTTTGCTTGCAACCGTTGGATGTGCAAGCACTTCATGAACAAGTTCCTCGAGGGGCTGTCCCACAAGATCAAGCGGCTGCGCTTGCGCTTGATATCGAACGACGTCTCTCTGCATCCGGGGTGGTTTCCCAAGAAGCACCGACAGGGGCATGTCAACCGGGTTCATTGAGGCGATTTCCCCGGAAGCCACGCCATTTCTAGAATCGCCCGGGGCATCAAACTGAGGAGCCAGCAGCCTTAGACGGTCCTGCGAGAGCGCTCGACCAACAACCGAAAACGGGCATCGTTCCCGACGAGCAAGCGACTCGAACAAGGGCAGCTGCTCCTCGGCAATGGCAAGCACATAGCGCTCTTGCGACTCATTGCACCAGATTTCGGCAGGTGACATGGAATGGTCATCGATAGGCACTTGATTAAGCTGGAAGTCAGCGCCCATGCCTGCGCCATGTACAAGCTCTGGGAAGGCGTTCGATAGGCCGCCGGCACCCACATCGTGGACAGAAAGAATAGGATTCTCAGGGCCCAAAGCTACGCAGGCATCAATGACCTCTTGAGCGCGGCGCTGCATTTCCGGGTTACCCCGCTGAACCGAGTCAAAATCGAGTTGTGCCGAATTGGCACCGGAATCCACCGAGCTGGCCGCCCCACCACCAAGGCCGATGCGCATACCGGGACCGCCAAGCTGAATTAGCAGGGCCCCCTCTGAAATGGGCTTTTTAAAGCTGAGGTCATCATGTATGACCCCTACGCCACCCGCGAGCATGATGGGCTTGTGGTAACCCCAGCGGCGTTCATCAAACCCCAACTCAAAGCTTCGGAAGTATCCAAGCAAACCCGGTCTCCCGAATTCGTTATTAAAAGCGGCTGCACCTATTGGACCCTCGAGCATGATCTGTAAAGGTGAGGCTTGACGGAAAGGGCCATCAAACTGCTCAGAGAAGTCAACATTGGATACTGAAAAACCCACCAGGCCGGCGCGAGGCTCGGCTCCTCGACCTGTTGCTCCTTCGTCACGAATTTCGCCCCCCGCTCCGGTGGCTGCCCCAGGAAAGGGTGAAATAGCTGTGGGATGATTATGAGTCTCAGCCTTCAGTACCGTGTGCATGAGCCCCTGAACCTCACGATAAGGTCCAGGCTTAGCGACAGAGGACTGAAAATGAACGACCTGACGCCCCTGCAAAATTGCCGCATTATCCTCGTAAGCCGATACCGTTCCCTGACCTGCCACCTCATGGGTGTGTCGAATCATCTGAAACAGAGATTTGTCTTGAGGCTTTGAATTAATGGTAAATGACGCATTGAAAATTTTGTGTCGACAATGCTCAGAGTTGGCCTGGGCAAACATTATGAGCTCAACGTCGGTAGGGTGCCGGTTCATTGCCTGATAGGCCTTCACCAGGTAGTCCATTTCGTCATCCGACAGAGCAAGTCCGAGCCTGGCGTTCACTACCTGTAGCTGGAACAACCTTTGGCTGCTGTCTCCGGAAAGCTCAATGACTTCCAGGGATTTAACAGGGGGCTGATCAATTAAATGTGTCGGAGGCTCATTAAAGGAAACTTCTTCTGTCATCCGGTCGTAAAACAAATGCTGACCCTTTTCACTAAAAATGAAGGTCTGTAAAGCTTCCGCCGACTGCGGAGCCCCCCACTTTTTAAATTGAAACTCAAAGCACAGACCTCGCTCAAAACGAACGAGGTCTTCAAGGCCGCAACGTTGAGCAATCTCGAAGGCCTTTGAGGCCCAAGGTGATAGGGTCCCGTGACGCGGAAAGACCCAAAGCCGGAGGCTATTAGCGGGCACGGGACCGAAGCTTGGACCTTGAAGCCGAACAAGGGCTGCCAAACTTGAATAAAGCGCCGATTCGGTCTTGGTGTCTGAAGGCGCCGCTGCTGAGCCCGCCGTAAAACGGCTATGGACAAGGTAGGCCCAGGAGCACCTTAATTCTTTGACTGGACAACCTGCCGCCTCAACGGCTGAAAGAAGCCGGTCACCACGGAAGGCCGAGATGGCGCTTGCCCCCGGGAGAAAACTGACTTCTGACATACCTCTGATTATACGATCCGGCCCGCCTGCATTCGTAAACAGCGGCTACAAGCCTTCGCAAGGCTTTCATCGTGGGTTACGACAATAAGAGTCGTGCCGAAGCTCTTTTGCAGGTCAAAGAACAGCTCCATCACCCTCGCACCACTCTCGTAGTCAAGGCTTCCTGTTGGCTCATCGGCAAAGAGTAATTCTGGGGTCACGACAAAGGCTCGGGCAAGAGCAACCCGCTGTTGCTCGCCACCGGATAGCGTGGCTGGAAAGTGTTGCTCACGTCCCGAGAGGCCAACCTGCGACAGCATTGCTATGGCCTTCGACTTGGCATCGCGATCGTCCCGAAGCTCTAGAGGTAACATGACATTTTCAAGTGCATTAAGTTGAGGAAGTAACTGAAACGACTGAAAAACAAAACCAAATCGACCATTACGGCGAAGACTACGTTGCTCCTCGGAGAGCGAGGAAATGGGTTCACCGGCCCAATAAACCTCGCCGTGCGAGGGCGTATCAAGACCCGCTAAAAGTCCCAGAAGCGTAGACTTGCCACATCCTGAAGGCCCAACCATCGCAAGCGATTCACCCGCATGCACTTGAAGATTAATGTCCTGGAGAATTGAAAGCTTGTCATTGCCATCGGAAACCCATTTCGCAAGGCCCCTTGCCTCGATCGCCAAGGGGGCCATTGATGGCGTTGTACCTGCACCTTCTGCCATTCCGCTCCTTCGATTCATTCAATTCTTATTCAGTCTGATTCTACTCATTGGCCTTGCAAATGCTGTGCAAAGCAGCCCGAACAACCCTTCAGCATCCGCTAATACAAGCAAAGCCACCATTTTAATTTTTGGTGACAGCCTGTCGGCCGCCTACGGCCTGCCAAGAGAACAAGGCTGGGTAAGTCTTCTTCAGAAGCGGCTTGACGCGATGAAGCTCAACTACAAGGTTGAGAACCGCAGCCTATCGGGTGAAACAACGTTTGGCGGTCTTCAACGACTTCCGAGAGCACTGGCCCAGGTCAAACCAGCGCTTGTGGTTCTGCAGTTGGGTACAAACGATGGGCTACGAGGGCTTGACCTGCGAACCACCCGAGCTAATTTGACGGCCATGGTGCAAAAGTCTCTTGCGAGTAAGGCCCAAGTTCTTATTGTTGGCGTGCGGCTACCGCCGAACCTTGGTAAAGCCTATTTAAAAGAATTTGATGCCATCGTGCCTTCGGTTGCAAAAGAACTTCTAGTGCAGGCCGTGCCAGCTATGCTTAAAGGATTTGCCGCAGACCTAAGCTATTTTCAGGATGACCAGATACACCCCAACACAAAGGCTCAGCCCGTTATTCTAGAAACCATCTGGAAGACAATGCACCCACTGCTATGAAAGGCCACTGATGACCGCGCCAGTCACCCGGCTGCTTATCCTTACCCTGGCTACACTAGGTTGTTGTTCAACAACTTTCGCCTTAGAGTTTGACGATATTGCCAAAGAAGGGGAGCTTAAATACTTAGCAAAACATCCTGACCCAAATAGCTATCACTATGAGTCAAAAGTACTACTAACCGAGTCATCTCTTCAAGATGGGGTGGTCTCTTTATTAACATGCCACTACCGTCTCGACCCTATTCGCAAGGTTGTCATTGCCTTTAACCCTGACAGGCTTAAAAATTTCAAGGTTGAGAGCCACTCGGGTATTGAATCGATTGCAGCAGAACAACATCGAGTCACCCTTACCAACGTGAAAAAGGGGGCCCAGATTTGCATTAGTCTTCAATCAAAGGCCCTCGAGCTTACCTCTGAAAAAGGGGTCTATAAACTTCAGGCGGGACCCCTTATGAGACGCTATTTTGATGGATACCTGCCCATGTCAGCAAAACTAAAGGTAAGCTGGCCAGCAGGCTTGTTGCAGATGAAATCAAGCGACCCCGTTGAGCAACCCGGTGCTTCTATTCAATCAGACACAAGCGGTGCTGAGATGCTCGTTACCTTTGCGGGTAAGTTCACAGGTCACTTCGCCCTTCAAGACAGGCGCTAGCGAGGAACCAAGGCCGACCAGTCGGCTTTAGATTCTCAGAAGAATCAAAGAGTGTCACTGCTTGAACTTGTAATAGTTGTCATTCAGGTAGCGGGAGACATGCTCAATTTCCTCGTCAAACCAACCTGAATTAGTGCGTGTAGCGCAAAACTGAACCATAGTCTTCAGCTTACCTGCGTCAGTCGTCTTTCGAAAATCTTCCGAATAGAGTTCCTCGCCTTTACCGTCCGGCATCATGGAGTTATGGCAGGAGGCACAGGTTTTTGCATGAAGCTTCGCCCCAATTTCTGCATTGCCCTTGGCGAACAAAACCGCATGAGCATAGCTCGAGATAACCATGAGCCCAACACCCAAAAGAATTGCTGCTGCATGAACACTCACACTTGACCGACCACTTAAAAAGACCTGGTTCATAAACGCCACCCCTTAAAAATCAATCTAACTTTGCACCACAGAGTAACTTAAGCGTATTTCCGCAGTAATTCAACAACCCGGTCGAGCTCTTTGCGCTTGTCGGGCAACATCGATTCATCAGATAAATCTGCGACTGCCTCCATAATCGAACAGCTCATCATATGAAGGTATGCCTTCTCAAGGGCACGACGCGTTGCAGCCATTTGTTGAGCAACCTCTTCGCAACCTTGGCCCTGGTCAATCATCTGGATTATGCCCCTCACCTGGCCTTCTATACGCCGCAAGCGATTGACCATCACGGTGCGCTCCTGCCGCTCTCGGTCTGATGACAAAGTCTTCATTTAAGCTCTTTATACCTAAGGTTGTTAACTTACCGCAACAATCCCTGAAAAAATGGTGCGCTGCAATTTGCAGAATCAAGAAAAAGAGCGCAATCTTAATATACCCCCGAGGGTATCTATAAAGAATTCAATCAAGGAGGCACCAGCATGCAGCAACGCTCTTACTCTCAATTCATCAGTCGACTCGCCGCTTCGATAGTACTTATAGCTGGCCTAACAGGTTGCGGGACGCTCGCAACAATTAGCAAGCTTGAAGATGGTGCCGGCCCTGAAGCTATGAAGCTTTGGGATCGTTGGATCGAGGGCGAGGGAGACATCGCGATCGCCACCACATGGGAGAGAAAAGTAAAGCCAGGTGTTTCAGCAGAAGACGTCGCTCAGATCCTATCGCTGGTAGCAACGGAACGTAATATGCGAGAAGTCGGTATCCTCCCGCTTTCGGAGGAAATCGCTAAGCGGACGGGAAAAAAGGAAAAGATCCTTACCATCTTTAACTACTGTAGCCCAATGATTGCTCGACGCATGGCGGACTTCAGCCCACATATGGCCGCATACATGCCTTGCCGAATTACGCTCCTCGAGAAAGAAGACGGACTCTGGCTCTATACCCTGAACATGGACATGATGGTCAAGATGGGGCGCAAGCTGCCCTCGCCTCTCAAAGAGGAAGCATGGTCTGTGCGCGAAACCATGCACCAAATGATGGAGCGAGCCTCCAAGGGTGAGTTCTAGAAAATACCTGAAGAAACAAAACACGATTAATAACAAGTCGAGGAGAAAACAATGAAAAGCAATCAGAAACTCAAACAACTCGCTGTTGCCGTATCACTGAGTGTGGTCGGAGCATCAGCTTTCGCTACAAACGGCTACTTTCCTCACGGCATAGGCGTGAAGGCCAAGGGCATGGGTGGGGCGGCGGTTGCCATGACGCAAGATGCCTTTGCAGGTGCCAATAACCCCGCGGCAGCAGCCTTTGTGGGAAACCGCTGGGACTTGGGCGTAGACTTCTTCATGCCGGATAGGTCGGCAACCCGCAGTATCCCAGCCATGTCAATGACCACCGGAACCGTTAAGAGCTCCGAGCGGACGTTTCCAATTCCTGAATTCGCATATAACCTGGGTCTCTCTGAGAAGGTCGGAGTTGGAATATCGGTTTATGGGAATGGGGGTATGAATACAACCTATAGAGGAGCTAGCTTTGCCTGTAATACTATTCCCAGTGGCCTCGGTAATGCAATGTGCGGCTCCGGAAACCTTGGAGTTGATCTAATGCAGCTAACAATTGCTCCAACAGCCGCTTATAAGGTTAACGAAAACTCCTCAATCGGATTCTCCCCACTTTTTTTGTATCAAAGATTTGAAGCTGTAGGAGTTGATTCATTTTCTTTCATGACCCCATCTCAGGGAACATCAAAGCTTTCAAATCAAGGATACGACACTAGCACTGGGTTCGGTGTGCGCTTAGGTGCTCTGTCAAGAGTGAGCCAAACGGTCAGCGTAGGTGCTAGCTATAGTCCTAAGATCAATATGTCAAAATTTAAAAAGTACTCCGAACTTTTTGCGTCTGGTGGCGATTTTGACATCCCATCAAATTGGACTGTTGGTGCTGCAATTCAAGTCAGTCCGGCGATTCAGGTGGCAATCGATTACAGCGCCATTAACTACGAAGATGTCAAATCTGTCAGTAATGCCTCGTCCAACACAATTACAAGCCTATTTACTGCTGGCACCCCCAATCTTGGCGCCGATGCCGGTTCAGGTTTTGGCTGGAGAAATATTAATGTCATCAAACTAGGCGCTCAGTGGCAAGTTAATGACAAGACGATTTTGAGAGTGGGCTATAACAAAGGGGATAACCCAATTCGTGCAGAAGACGTGACCTTTAATATTCTCGCTCCGGGCGTTATGGAAGATCATTACACCATTGGTGGTACTTATAAAATTAATGATTTGTCAGATTGGAGTTGGTTCGCCATGTATGCTCCCAAAGTCTCTGTTACTGGGAGTTCTCTATTTAACCGACTGAACGGGCTTCCAGAAAACACTATTCAAGAGACGATAGAAATGAAGCAATACTCCTTCGGTCTGCAATACAGCAAACAGTTCTAAGAACCAGCCTTCAATGTTGTCCCCTAGGCCCAATTGGCTCCCGACGGTAATACCTCCGGGAGTTGGTTGGGTCTTCCCACAGGGTTATTGTCAAAGTGTGACTTATTCAATCACTTAAACCTTGAGCCATTTGCTATGAGCACAACTCTGTCTGCCCCACAAAACCTTCCCAGCCTAGGACCTTTATGGTTTAGAAGCAAAGACGACTTCACCCCTTACATTAACGAAACTGCAGTCAAGATTCGCGCAGGGATGATGCTAGTTATTCCGGTTTATATGGCATTTACATTGTTCGATATTATCTTCGGAGGTCATTGGGAGGTCACGGGTAACGTCATTAATGACACCTACGACATGGACTTCGACGGTCGCATTCTTTATATGGTTGAAGCAACACGTCGCACCTACGACTACACCATACAGACCTACGTTCTCTTCTATGCCCTCCTTGAAATGGTGTCTGGAATGTTTATCAGAACCAGCTATTTATCTCCCACAATATGGCTTGCGAGTCTCCTCGCCCGCCACCATAGGCCTCTATGGAAACCGCTTGCACCAAAGCGCTTCGCGTGGGTTATCGGCGCAAGCATGATTTCACTCTGCCTCGTCTTTTTTCATCCAGAAAAATTTGCCGCTATAGCTAATGTGATTTTCCAACAGCCCGTCTTACCAACAACGGAACAATACCTTCCCCGATGGCTTCCTCTTGTTATGGTTTGGGTCTGCCTTGGTTTTATGTGGCTGGAGGCTGTTTTAGGGTTTTGCGTGGGCTGCAAAATTCATGCATTAATGGTGAAGCTTGGCGTGTTCAAAGAGGAATGTGAAGAGTGCAACAACCTTGACTTTGGCCAACCCCCGTCAAGAGGCTAAGGTCAACAGGTCGTGTCTTGGTGAATACGCCTTCATCGAAATCTACACGTCTTGCCCAAGACCTCACCAAACAAAAACGCCCCTAAGTGGGGCGTTTTTGTTTCACCAACAACAGCTGGCTGTTCTTAGGCGATACCAGGATTGCCCTTCATACCCAGCAACTTAGGCGTATTGATCTTAAGGGGTGGAACGACCTTTTTCGCCTTTAACCAGGTCTCCATCACATCCCATAAAGGCTCACCAGTGGCGCCTTCTGCCACTGGGGCCCAACCGGCAACTTTGTAATTCTTGTTGGCCTCAATAGGCTTACCCCTAAGGCGCATGTCTTGAATCCGGTTACCCATCTTTTCAAGCGGTGCACAGGTGTACTCCAGTCCGCCTACTCGAACCATGTCACCACCCTGTTGATAATAAGGATCAGGGTTAAACAAGTTGTCGCAGACGTCTTCCAAGACCGTTTTGATCATCTCTCCCGACATCTCCGTTAGCGTACTGTAGGAGTAAGTCGTGGCCGTTTGGTCCATAACATGCTCACGCGTAATGGCCTGACCCGGCAACAGGCTGGTGCCCCAACGAAAGCCAGGCGAGAAAGCAAGATCGGCCCCCTTTACCTCCATAAGGGCGTCAACAATGAGTTGGTCGAAACTACCATTGAAATTGCCACGACGGTAGAGCAAACCTTCGGTCATTGCCAAGGTCTCTTCAAGCTTGGCCTTGTAGGGGCCGCGTACTCGATCGATAAAAGCCTGCATTTCTTTATCGGCGGGCAACATATTGGCAAACACGGGAAGTAGTTTGTAGCGGAAATCAGCCACCCTACCGCCTTTCACGTCGAAATCGAGTACGCCCAGAAACTTGGTGTTCGATCCTGCATTAGTAACCAGGGTAACGCCACCAGCATTCTTGACCTTAACAGGCTGGGGTACACCGTCGTGGGTATGACCACCCATAATGGCATCGATACCACGCACACGGGATGCCATCTTGAGGTCAACATCCATACCGTTGTGAGAGATAACAACAACGACCT